>NZ_VPED01000121.1:0-1978 GCF_013417335.1 Acinetobacter sp. YH16031 | reverse complement strand
TTTTTAGCGTCCTAGCCGGTCTTTGAAAAAAACTGCCCCCAGGAATCGAGCGCAGCGAGATTCAATAGAGTTTGAGCGAAGCGAAAACATAGGGCAGTTTTAAATGCCGTTTTTGATTTTTTTGGGCTTTTAATAATATAAAAAGCTTTTAAATGCTTTTAAGAGCCTTGAAAGTATTGATATACGTGCGTTTCAGAGGACATACCGACACAAATAGTTTGTCATACCGACACAAATAGTTTGTTCAAAAACACCAATACCGACACAAATAGTTTGCATTAAGACACATAAAAATATAATGTGTCTTTATATACATAAAAATAATGGTGTCTTAATGAAAGGCGGGTTAGTTGTAAAAGATAATGCTCTTATGAATGCCAGTTACAACTTAGAGGTAACAGAACAAAGGTTAATTTTATTGGCAATTATCAGTGCTAGAGAAACAGGGAAAGGAATTACTGCTGACAGTAAACTAGAAATTCATGCCAGTGATTATGCAAAACAGTTCAATGTCACAAAAGAAGGGGCTTACAAGGCTTTAAAAGAAGCTGTAAACAACCTATTTGATCGACAATTTTCATTCCAAGAAGAAACATCAAAAGGGATTGGTATTGTTCGCTCACGATGGGTTAGTCGTATTAAATACATTGATGATTCTGCTCTACTAGAAATCACCTTTGCCCCTGATGTAGTTCCACTAATTACACGACTTGAGAAACACTTTACAAGCTATCAGATTAATCAAGTTTCAGGACTTACAGGCAAGTATGCAATACGACTTTATGAACTATTGATAACATGGCGTGAGGTAGGTAAAACTCCAATTTTGAAACTAGCGGATTTCAGAAGTCAGTTAGGAGTTGAACCTAATGAATACAAAGCAATGAATCATTTTAAAAGTCGTGTTTTAGAACCATCATTACAGCAAATTAATGAAAAAACAGACATTAAAGTGAAGGTAGAACAACATAAAAATGGTCGTTCAATTAGTGGTTTTTCATTCAGATTCAAACAAAAACCACAGCCAAAAGTAGAACAAAAAATCGACCCTAAACGAGATCCAAACACACCCGATTTTTTTGTTGAAATGACCGATGCCCAACGGCATTTGTTCGCACATAAATTATCTGAACTACCCGAAGTTGGTAGCGAATATGCAGAGATCGGAGAGTCAGCCGAAGACTTTACGAAACGCCTTGCCGACATGCTTTTAGAGCCAAAAAAATTCAGGATGTTTTATCCGCTACTGGAACAGCTCGGCTTTGGTTCTAAAAAAATCCAATCTGCACCAATTAAACAGGTCGATGAACCTAAGTTTATTGAGTTGCGAAATATGCAAGTGAACAGCTTGTCGTTCAATATGTCCCGTGACAAGAAATTCGCTCACTTAAAGCAGGAGAACGAATCTCCAGATGATTTTATGCAACGGCTTCGCATCATGCTAAAAGACCCAAAACAGCAACTTCAATTTTATGACTACGTGAATGCCAAAAAGTAGCAATTAATCCTCTAAAAAAGATTTCAAAACGCCCCAACTTTTGGGGCTTATTTTTATCTTTTTCAGAGGTCGATTTTTTGTTTCTCGGAGAGAAACGCGTAAGCGTGCATTCCCTCCTGCTGTCGGGAAATGATAAATCTCCAAACCGCTAAAAATTTTATTGTTAGCAAAGCACCAATATCGAATTTCACCCCATAGCGCAAAAACCGCCTAAAATCGCATTTAAGCGCCTTTTCTTCAAAAACAGGGGAATCTAGCCAAACAGGGCTAAAAACGCCAATAAACGCAAAATAGGAGCATTTAGACTATGAAATTGAGTGATGCCGAAAAAAATAATCGTTTGTCAGAGGTACTTTTAAAGAAATCAGATCGAGAATATTACGATTTAGAAATCACTGAAGATCATCAAAAACTTTATGATCAGTACGTTTCAGGTGATTTAAACAAGCAAGATTTTGAAGAACAACTAAACAAATTGAT
>NZ_VPED01000120.1:0-2022 GCF_013417335.1 Acinetobacter sp. YH16031 | reverse complement strand
TTCACTGATTTTTCTATTTTATTTGAATGTGGCTTTTTTTCACTGATTCCCATTTTACTCAAATTTCGTAAAACTGAACTGTAAGAAATATTGTTCGCTAGCTCAGGTAAATCAGCGTGGATTTCCTTAATTGTATAACCAGCTTCCAGCCGTTTTTCTATTTCTGGCAATACAGAGATGATGAATTTTTTAGCGCCATGTCTGGTGACCATAATGACTTCCTCTTTCTTTGATTTATGCAATTATGTGCAACTATATGCAATTAAGAGCTTTTATACGATTTTATATGAAATTATCTGCAACTATAAGCTTTTAAATGGTTTTTATTCATTTTGATGTGCAATTATATGCATTTATGTGCAATTGAACTTTCAGTGATATTGGCAAGATGTGTAATGTTGACCAACATGCAAGCATGATTGGCCCACCATTACGCCCACTTATTCGCTTTCAGCTCAACGTGGAATCTTGTCCTGCGGAGCTTTTGGCATAGCCAAATGACAATGGAAATGATGAAAATGAATGAAAAGAAAAAGCCAAAACGGATACGCCAAAAGATCATTAAAGTGGTCGTAACTGATGAAGAAAAAAAGCAGATTGAAGCAAATGCTGCTCAGGCTAATTTATCGGTTTCTCAATATGCACGTGATTTGGGTTTAAGCTATCAGCCCAAAAGTTTGATAGATGTTCAATCGTTTCAGGAAATTCGTAGCATAAAGGAGGATTTCAACAAGATTGGTGGTTTGTTGAAAAATCTTATGAGTGGTGAGGTGACTGATCCGAAAGAGATCCAAACAAAATTAAATGGCTTACTGTTGGACTTATCCAAAAATCAAAATTTGCTTGATCAGCTACTGACTAAAGTAAGATCCAAGATCAAGTTTTAAAAAAAGTGTATGGTCTGTTGCCTTGTATAGTGGCGTTAGCCGCCACTGCGTATAAGAGATTTTATGTTAATCAGATGATTAAAAGGCCCGTAAATAGGGCCTTTCGTATAACGTGTATTATGTTAATTTTAGAGAAACTTTATGATAAGACAAAATCTACAGCTGCTTTTGCATGTATAGAAGTAGTATCAAAGAGAGGGACTGAAAATTTAATATCTCCAATAAGCATACAAATCTCTGTGCACCCTAAGATAACTCCTTCTGCTCCAGAAGATATTAAATCTTCGACAACATTGATATATTTCTTTTGAGACTCTTTGTTTATAACCCCTAAACATAATTCATTATAAATAATATCGTGCACAACTTTTCTATTTGTTTCATTTGGCGTTATTACTTCAAGTCCTTTTTCTTCTAATCTGTTTTTATAAAAATCTTGTTCCATAGTAAAAGCTGTACCAAGCAGACCAATTTTTTTAATATTTTGACTTAAAATTTCCGTAGCTGTTGCATCGGCAATATGAATAAATGGAATAGTAGTTGAATTCTCAATATAAGAAGCCACTTTATGCATCGTATTTGTACAAAGTACAATACCATCGGCCCCTCCTTTTTCTAGTTGAATAGCTTTATCTTTTAAATAAAATCCAGCTTCATCCCAGAGTCCCTTATGTTGTAATTCTTCAATTTCAGCAAAATCAACGCTGATAAGAACAACCTTAGCAGAATGTAATTTTCCTAGCTTCATTTGAACCATTTTATTGATTTGTTGATAGTAAAGATCTGTAGATTCCCAACTCATTCCGCCTAATAAACCAATTGTTTTCAAAGTTGTGCCTTTAACAAATTAAAAAATCTAACTTATCAATATAATTAAAAGTATCTAGTACAAAATTGCTCATATTTAACATAATGGCGGTTATACGAAGTCGACTTGTAATGCAATTTGCATTACAGTACTCCTAGTACATTAAATAACTGGGAGATATGATGGCTACTGTTAACTTCAGGGTCGATGAAGCCCTTAAAGAAAAATCCTATTCCATCCTTAAAGAACAAGGTATTGCACCTACAGATTTCTTTACTAGTATTCTTGAGTATGTTGCTACGACTGGGAAACTACCTGTCAAAAAAG
>NZ_VPED01000119.1:0-2027 GCF_013417335.1 Acinetobacter sp. YH16031 | reverse complement strand
CCATGAAACATCCATTGTATTCCCCATAAGATTACTAAGATAAGGATCACCCAAACCATAATCTTTAAATTATACATTCTGTAAGTTTTCCTAAAATTAACATAATACGCGTTATACGAAATGCTTCTTTTTATTTCATATAAATCATAGTTTTATCGTATAGCAAAAAGCCCAACCCTCTCCGATTGGGCTTTTTTAATGATTGTTCACGTTCCACGCTTAGTATTTAAGCAATGTTTCACGGGATTTGTTAGCTCATATGGATAATCTGATTTTATGGTTTGAAATCCGTTTTTTGATGTAGAGCCTTCAAAATTCGTTTAGCCGTTTCTTCCATTACACTTTTTGGATCTCGTAAAATCCCACTAATCCAAATCGCAAAAGTAGGATAGTCAGGAAAATTACTTAGATCAGAAAGTTCAGAAAGTTTAGATAGAATAGTGCTGTATTTATTAATTTGGGGATCTGACATATTACAAAATAGCTCTACTGTCTTTGTCTCTCTCTCGGGTGCTATGAGTTTTGGCTTAGGCTTCTCTTGCACAATAAACTTGATACCAGCCTCAGACCGTCCTTGTTTAACGTTTTCATAAGTGAGTTCAATGTCTGTATTAGCTGTAATTTCATCTAATGAAGGCTTAATTACACGGTCTTTTAAATTACATAGCTTGTCGTAGGACTTTGGCAAACCTAACTCAGTTTTTATATGCTCTAAGGACATTTCAAATTGTCCCATAGCTTGATATTTTTTTGCTAAATGATATAGGTCGAACGAGTAGTCTTTTTTCAGACTGAGTACGATGTCTTTCTTGTACTTAGTGTATGGATTTAATTTGTCGAACTCTTTGAGCATCAAAAGAACTTCCTCTGGGAAGCATATGGATATTGAACCATTCTCATATATTGCTCTAATGACCCAGTTACAGTAGGTTTTTTTCTTATTATCACCATAGGAAAAATAACGTCTTAACAGGTTTTTACTCGCTTCTTCCATTTGCGAATACGCTGAGTTGGTTTTTATACCGCATTCTTTTGCAAAGCTCTCTGATGTTATGGTGATTGCATCTTTTTCAGTTGCATCAATTATCCGAGCTATAGGACTAGCAAGAATTAATAAGCGTTTTTCATCAATACTCATGCTTTTAAAGCACTCTTGAATCGTATTCTGCATAACAACCCAAGATACAGGGTATGTTTTTTTATAATCCATGAAACTACATTCCGCAAGAAGTAGTTTTTTATATCATATTGATTTATTTTTGCACACGATTTTTGTAGTTTTTAACATAAAACTACATTAAATATAGTGTAGTTTAGTTCATGCCATTTGTAGTTTCTAATCATGCCATTTGTAGTTTCTAATGTGCCAAAATCATGCCATTTGTAGTTTAGTTCATGCCATTTGTAGTTTTTTAAAGTCTGAAAGCCTTGCTATATGTGGTCTGGAAGGGTGTCTAAAAGTATTTAAAAGCTTTTTAAAAGAATAAAAGAGAATTAAAGGCAAAATCAAAAGCTATGGCACTCGCTTCGCTCGTGTCGTTTCAAAAGCAAAACCAAGAGCAAAAAGATTGATAATGCATTCGCTATGCTCATGCTTTTTTAAGATCAAAAGCCCCAAAGTTCGCACCCATTCGGGATGCTCTGTACTTACCGTTTTAGATTAAAAGGGAGTTTGTAATCAGGGAAAAGGCGTTGCTGAAATTTTTATGATGCTCAATCGCTCGTAGACACTCGCTTGGTTTAAACCTGTGAGGTTCAAAAAGAAAAAAACAAAGCGAACGGAGTGTGAGTGACATAAAGATAAATCGCTCATTCCCCCTCTGATTACTGTTTTGCTGAATTAGATTAAAAATCTAATTCAAAATCATTTTTAGGTTTTGGTTTATGCTCAGGTTCATAAGTTTGTTGAGAAGTATTCTGTCTAGGCAATGGATTTTTAATTTCGTAAATATCACTTTTAATAGTCTCAAAACTCTTTAAACACGCTTGATATGATTCTCTTTGCTGTTTCAAATGGTCGTTTTGAG
>NZ_VPED01000118.1:0-2087 GCF_013417335.1 Acinetobacter sp. YH16031 | reverse complement strand
GATAACGTAAAACGACTCTATGCCCCTGCTCTAACTGTTTTTTATATGCTTCTTTATTCAATCGCCATGTCCAGTCTGTCGCATGTGGTTGATGTTTCCAGTTTTGCTCTTTCAGGTCTTTAGCACTTTTCTTTGGCTTAGTTATCTGTACCAACTCATATTGATAGATACTGATCTTGGCATCTTTAACGGGTATAAACTTTTCTGCACTAGGGGTTTGATAGAAAATCTTTTGATTAATTAACTGCAAATCTTCCGCATTGTTCTTTTTGAGAACTCCCTTGTCCTCATCGTAAAGAAAAACATCACTGGTACGGCAAAATAAGCGCAACCTGACTTTTACTAAATACGGATCATCGGGTTTGAAGGTAGTCACGTCCAAGTCATCTACAGGTTTAACCGTGTCCGAAATCCACGAATAGAGATTTGCTTCAGTACCTATCCTTACAGCTCCGACATGAACGCTTAGGCTAAACACCGCTTCACCTTTCAAACGTCTTTTGTAGGTCTGCTGTGGTGTATCACTCAAGTTATACCGTTCTGCCCACTTCTCAATGAATGCTTTAGCTTCATGCAAAGGAAGCTCTATCTCTTTTGCTACCAAATCATATTCATTTGATACCAACCCCAAAATATTTTGAAGGTAAAGTACCTTCGTATAAGAGTAATAAATCATTTTTAGTCATCCTTATAAGGATATTAATATTAAGGAGATTCTATAAAGAACATTTTTAAAGAGATTATTAGAAATATGCAATAGAGGATATTGCTAGTTAACAATTTAATAATTTAACCCATTTGGCATCTGAATTTGTGAACCTCCTTCGGAGATTCTATAAATAGCAGTTCCAGTACGGGCTATTGACTCTAGGATGCGGTGGATATATAACCAAATTAGATTCTGTTTTTTGCGTGGACAGCCAATCCATGACTCCATTTCCTTTTTTGTGTTGTGGTTCATGGATTGCCAACCCATGAACTAAACACGCCCCCTCCTTTCTATGTCATCACATACCGATACATAGGAAGACTTGTTAACGGTGAAGCTGCGTGCGTGGGGAAACCCTAGCTGGCGCGGCTACGATAGGGGCTGAAGGGTGAAACCCCTGATTCTACCTGTTCCTACTTTCCTGTTAGGGGTGAAGTAGTTGGGCGACAAGGAAACGGAAGCGTGGTGACACTTGGCAGAGATTTAATTTCTGTCTAGGTTGTATGGTTGATAAAGCCATATAACTGAAAAATTCCTGTCCTTCTTTTTTAAAAGTACCTTTTAGGAGGTAAAAGCAGACGGTCAGAGTTTTCAAGGATTGATAAACTCGTTAATAGCCGACAACTAGCCGCTTCAAGTTCAACAAAAACAATAAGGACAAGGGCGGAAGTTGTACTCACAGGTGGGCTTTTGAGAGTGTAGTGATGCACTAGGGCTGCAAGCGTAATGGTGGCGCAGTCGGTACTCGGTTGTAGGTGGTTTCTGTCGGGAGACGTGAACTGCTGCTGAGATCAATGGATAGCTTAAGCCTGTAATTGCGTGTCAGCCGTTTTAAACGGTCAAACTCGCATTTGGTAGTGAAAGTGCTTTACCTGCTTTGACGATTTGTAAACTGTATTAATGCCCCTAATTTCTTGGAACTACGGGGGGCGGAACATGGAACACAGAGCAAATTCAGCAGATAAGCGATCTACACGTTAAGACAAGGTTGGATAACTTGGGACGCACTCAAGACCGTTTTGAGCATGGCATCTTTGAAATGAAGTGCAGGCAACATGCAAGGTTGTGGTTCGCGAGAATCTTTATGAGTGTTGGAGATCAGATTAGTAGATTCAGGTTGTTATTTAACTTGATATATCAGTTCGAGCGAATAAAAACGTAAGCGCTTCTTTTGGTAAAACAAAAGTTTAGATGAACGAAAGTCTGAGCCGATGGTGGTTGATGTGAAATATCTAAAACAGTGTTTTGCTTGGGATTGGCTTCCCTAACAGATTGGCTTCTGTAATGTAGAACACTGAAAAACAGCAAATTTAATTTTTTTAAAGTTTGGCTACTGAGAAAAAATTAGGCGTTGGCGCGGTAATGGTGATGCACGTTA
>NZ_VPED01000117.1:0-2099 GCF_013417335.1 Acinetobacter sp. YH16031 | reverse complement strand
GCCAAATAGAAGAAATGGAAAAAAGCTGGAGAATGCTCTATAATTCAAGCAAAGACAAGAGAGGGGATGCCTTTAAGAGTGGTGTTTTTTTAAAAGGAATTAGGACAATGGAATGTACTATTAGACCGAATGGACAATATCACTACCATATGCATATGATTGTTGATGGGTGGGCGAATGCTGAGTGGATTGTAAAAGAATGGTTAAAACGGAATCCTCAATCTAATCCAAATGCTCAAGATATCAGGCCTGCTAATGCAGGAGCTTTATCGGAGTTATTTAAGTACGCTATTAAAATGACTGTTGATTTGTCTAAATCAGATAATTTTAAACGATTAGACGCACTTTTTTGTATTTTAAAAGGGAAACGTACTCTTGCTACTTTTGGAGGAATTAAAGCTATAAAAGAGCCGACAGACGAAGATTTTCAAGTACAAGGACAATTTGAAGAAGAACTTTATTTGCGTCTAGGAAACGAAGAAAGTTTATGGATTTGGCAAAAAGATGCATTCGATTGGGTTAACCAAGCAACAGGGGAAATGTTGATCGGCGAAGAACTAGAACCGGAAATTCTCCGATTGTGTCAGAAAAAAGTACGGGAGTGATTTTTTTAGCTGCGCTAAAACATTTAGGTTTTTTAGCGTTTTCAGAACAAAACAAGATTTGTTTTTTATCTCTCGAAGAGCCTACGACCAAATTTTAGAGGTACGATTAAAAATTGGTCTAGTAGGTTATACCAATGATAAAATCATATGAAATCGGAGGGGTAAAATATCCTTTGATATTTTGATATTTTGATATTTTTATACTCTGGTCTTTTGATATTTTGCACTTTTAGTCCTATGATATTTCGCATTACCAATGGAGAAAAGAATTTTCTCCATTGGTAATGCGAGAAAATAAAATCTTCACTAAACACGGTTTTATATAATAACATAGCGATTTTAAATAGTTGCAAGATGTGTTTTTGTGACACAAAAACTTCTTGCCACCAAGGTGGGGGAGGGGGCGGAACTTCCGAAAAAAAACATTATATTTGTGAGTCGATGAGGAGGTAAAGAGCTCTGCAGAGGTGCAACTCTTGAGCGCCGAAATTCGAAAACGAAACAAGAAGTCTAGAGATAACTCTGGGCTTTTTTTTTGTCTTTTCATCAGAAAAAAAGAACTTGTTTTGTTCTAAAAACGCTAAAAAACCTACCTACTTTTTTCAAAGAAAAAAGGCTTTAAAATCTAACTTTTCTATTTGTCGGTAAAAAGCCCCTAAGTCCTTTGTTTTCAAGGGTTTTACCTCATAGCCTTGATACATTAGCATAACTGCTTGGGAAATCTATTTTTCAAGTGGGTTTTTTTCCAATTTTTCAGAATGAAAAATCTAAAATTTAGCGAAGCGTAAAAAATTTTCAAGGGACGAAATAGGAATGCAATGTAACGCAGTGAAATTGTCATGACGTTTTAGCCCCTTGCTCCTAAAATGAGAGATAAAAAACAGCAATTGCTGTAAAAAAATAATGCTTGAGTAAAAACCCAAGCATTTATTTTTTGTATCTTTGATTCGATAAAAGACAAAGATGTATAATTCTTGCTTTGGAATCCGACCTCTTCAGCAAGACTAAAACGCGATATTGTATCGTCTCATTTTCTATGGGTAAAGATAATAAAAAAAGCCTTACACAAGGACAGAAACAACAAAAATACAAAGCCATAACAGACCACTTTGCAATTAATTTAGCAATGTGGAATCCCAGCTCTCCTCTAAAAAAGAGCTATGATAATACTTATCATTGCAATCGTGTTAAACATTATAACGGCGAAAAAATGACTTCAACTTACTGCAAAAATCGTTGGTGCTATACTTGTAATCGTATACGTAGTGCTATTAATATAAAACAATATGCTACTCAAATTAATGATTTTGGACAGCCGTTTTTTGTTACTCTTACAAGACCTACTTGTTCCATTGAAGAACTCCAAAGCCAAATAGAAGAAATGGAAAAAAGCTGGAGAATGCTCTATAATTCAAGCAAAGACAAGAGAGGGGATGCCTTTAAGAGTGGTGTTTTTTTAAAAGGAATTAGGACAATGGAATGTACTATTAGACC
>NZ_VPED01000116.1:0-2149 GCF_013417335.1 Acinetobacter sp. YH16031 | reverse complement strand
TGTTCAAATGGCGATTCAGCGTTTAATTGGTTTTGGGAAAAAAGAAGAGTTTAAGGAAATTTTGGCAATTTTAAGAAAGCAGAATCCTGATAGGATAAGGGTTCTGTGAAATTTGTCGTGTACAGAGGTTAATTTTAGAAAATCTGTTTTAGTTTGTACCTTTTCAAAATTATGTAAAAAGCAAATAAAACACTTATCCAGAACAAATAATCAAAAATAAAATATAAGAAGATAAATTGATCTATTCCTATAATAATATTTAAAGGATCTAGCGCTATACTCCCACCTGGAGATACTTCACCATCTACTAAAAACTGTAAGGGAAATCCTCCTCCAATGACTTTAACTTTTCCAAGCTTGTCTACAACTATACGATCCACTAATGTATATTTCTGATAAAACAAAGATAAATAAGTAAAAATAAAAGATAAGCAATTGAAGTATAAAAATTTTTTCATAATTTCCTCTCATATATCTACTAATTTTAACAATTTTTAATCAGAGCCTTTTGGAATAATTTGCTTTAATTTCTCTATTACTCTCTCAAAAAATTCCTTTAATATGAAAAGATTAGAATTTATTTTATTAAGTTTACTTGCAGCCTGCAGTCCAGTTACAGAAAAAATTGAATCAAATATAGTTGTTCCACGTATTCAATATACGGGGGGAGCAGATAATGCAAGTTATAGTGAGGCTAAGCTTATTAGGGAAGGTAAATGCCTATACCTAGAACATGCTGATGGCTCTAAAGTTCTGCCAATTTTTGCTACAAAAACTCTAGATTGGGATACGGAAACTAAGAGCCTAAAAGTAGATTCGGATACTTATTTTTTAGGTGATAAAGCAGCATATGGAGGCGGAGAATCCTATCCTCTAGAAAAAAATAATTATTCTTGGATAACTGAAGTAGATCATAGCTGTGATACCTCAAAAGTTATAGTTATTAATCGACTCATAAGACCAATTGAAGAACTACCAAAATGAAGAATAGCCTATTTTACTGTCTTACATTAGTTCTACTTATAGGATGCCAGCCATTTGAAAAGGATGGATATATTTTTATTAAAAATCAGACTGATTATCCAATTACAGACCTTAAAGTAACTTATATTAGTGCTCAAAAAACTTATAGCTTAGGTACTCTTTATCCTTATTCAGAATATAAATACGCCATCAATTACGAGCGGCACAATGAGGATTCAATAATCTTTTCATATTTAGATAAAAATCATAAAAAGATTAATCAAGAAGTAGCTACGTATGCAGCCAAATATGATAGGAAAAGTTATGAAATAGTTATTCAATAGAATATAAATTACAATTACTAATTGAACGAAAAAACTTCAATTTGAAATTTCAAAAACTTGATTTTCCCACTAAACAACTATCCATTTAACATAGTGGTTGTTATACGAACTATCTTTGTAATGCATATTGCATTACAATATTCTCATGCATTCAATAAATGGGAAAATGATGGCTACTGTTAATTTCAGGGTCGATGAAGCCCTTAAAGAAAAGTCTTATTCCATCCTAAAAGAACAAGGAATTGCACCTACTGAGTTCTTTACTAATATTCTTGAATATATTGCTACGACTGGAAAGCTTCCAGTACAAAAAGCTTTACTCTCAGAGGAAGATGCTGATTTATTAGCTCTTGTTCGCAAACGTGTTAATGATCCTAAAGAGATGTTCGAGGAAGTCACATTAGATGACTTATAAGCTTTTACGTCATAAGGACTTCACTGCAGAATGGGAAAAGCTTCCTAGTGCTATACGAGATCAATTCAAGAAAAAATTAGCTAAGGTAATAGAGCAACCACATATTCCAAAGAATATGCTTAAAGGTGATCTTGCAGGCTGCTATAAAATAAAATTATTAAAAGCTGGTGTCCGACTTGTTTACCAGGTCAAAGATGATCAGGTAGTTATTTTGCTAATTACCGTTGGAAAACGAGCTGATAGCATTGTTTATGATGAAGCAAAAAAGCGGATAAAAGACTAAAAATGGGAGCTGCATGCCCACTGCTGTCCCATAGTTTGCTTTAAATAAAAAAACCTGAGTCCTAACAGTTAAAATATGAGTGCAAACAAACACTTTAACGACCAGGATTCAGGTTTTGTCACATCAGAATACCGTATTTCATGA
>NZ_VPED01000115.1:0-2160 GCF_013417335.1 Acinetobacter sp. YH16031 | reverse complement strand
TTTAGCCATGTTTCAAAGTCGGGCAACTTTGCGCTTGCTGTAATTTGCTTAGCAATGAGAAAAACCAAGCAAAGTACCGATCATCTAGTATTTTTCAGGATCATTAATGAATTTGCATTTCTCATAAAGCTTTTTCGTCCGCTTACGCTTGATAATGAAGTAGGTCGAAATTTTAATGTTGCTCAGTCGTTCGTAGACATTCACTCGGCATCTTACGATACATCTAGCTATACATATTAGTTATAACAAATTAAAATTAATTAATTTTTACTTAAATATGAATATTATGAAAATACTAATTCTACTTTTTTCATTTACTATTTTATCTACTTCTACCTTAGCAAATAAATACGACTGGACATATATCCCACCGCCAAGTGTTAATTTTCAAAGTTACTCTCAAGGAAATCAGCAACTTCAAAATGGTTTAAATGCTATGGCTGATGCCGTAGTTAATTATGCTAATAAAAAACAAAATAACAGTACTACTTCTTATAATAATGTTGGTAACTTCACATATGGGAGTGATGGTAGTTCTTATTACAATACAGAAGATCGTTCTTACGGTTCAAATGGTTATACTTATTACCAAATAAATGAAAATAATGGCTATGGTTCAAATGGTTCCGTATACAACAGCGTCGGGGATTATCTTTATATAACTCAGCCTGACGGTAGAAAATTTGTTTGTTATCAATCTAGTGTGAATACACAGTGCAAAGAGAATTAATGTTCGACTCTTTGAAATATGGCTTTAGCCATGTTTCAAAGTCGGGCAACTTTGCGCTTGCTGTAATCTGATCAGTAATGAGAAAAACCAAGCAAAGTACCGATCATCTAGTATTTTTTAGGGTCGATCTGGCACCAGTCATAGGTCTTTTCTTTGACGCTATTTGGTTGGAATGAGTAACACGGATTTTTCGTCATGATTCTGACGAGTGTTTCTCCATCATCAACTTTGATTTGAAGTGCATATGCTGCTAATGCTTTTTTATCTGCTCTGCGCTGTTGGATTTCATCAAGGCTTGGGATATACAAAAATATAGCCAAAAGCAATACGAGAACCAAAGCCACAAAAGTACTGGCGAAAAATAGGATAAATTTTGCATTTAGTTGAGCTGCAACTTGGTTTAAATGCTGAATACTATTATTCAATGCACCTGTATGCTTCTTATTTGCGTTTTCTAGCGACTTTTCAGCCTTATTAAGTACTCCGCTAGCCACTTCATTGTAAAACGTCTCTAATCGCTTATTATCGTCTGCTATGGCTTCCCTGTATTCCTTCATAGATGCCAATAGAATATATAACTGATCGTCTAGGTCTAAATCATCGTTTTGGTTACTCATAATGACATTCCGCCCTGATCTAAGTCTTGTGATGCCTTACGATTGGCTCGCTCGGCTTGTTGATGCTCTAGTTTTTGCTGTCGTTGTATTTCGGCTTGGCGTTCCAGTTCTAGGCGTTTGCTTTCTTGGTTCTTCTGCCATTGCTCAAAACCTTGATCAACACGATTTAAACCACGCTGTAAAACGCTCTCTTTCTGCTGTTTCTGTTGATTAAGTTGTTGGGTATTCTGCTGTTTCACATTGTCATTGAAACGGCTGATTTCAGTGTCTATGCCTTGTCTGCGTAATTGAGTGACTTTGGTGCCTTCATGGATGGTGGCTTGTAGTCCGTTGTTCTGATCGGCATAGCTACGATGGTCTATTTTTTCTCGGTAGCCTGCACGTTCCAATGCTTTATTGGCTAAGTCTGCCCATGTTTCTCGAATTTGCTTAATGTCTTCTTGGGTTGTCCCTATACCAAGGCTTTTTCGTTTGGCGTTGCTGAGTTCAATATCGGTTTTGGTGGTCAGAGTGATTTTATTGTCTGCGTCTAATTCGGCTTTTCGGGTGGTGAGCATGATATGGGCGTGATGGTTTTTATCATTTCCGCCTTTACTCGGTTTATGGATGGCTAAATCTGCGATCACCTCATAGCGATCAACTAAGGACCTGGCAAAGTCTTTTGCTAAGTCCTTACGTTGATCAGCGTCTAATTCATCGGGTAGGGCAATCACCCATTCTCTAGCGGTTCGGGCATCTTTGCGGTTCTCGGTTTTTTCTGCCAAGTTCCAAAGTTCGCCACGGTCAATTTCAATATCTAAATTAGAGATAATT
>NZ_VPED01000114.1:0-2179 GCF_013417335.1 Acinetobacter sp. YH16031 | reverse complement strand
GGCGTAAAATTTTGCTCGGTTCTTACTTGATTAAGAAAATGCAGGCAAATGAAGCCAATAAAGAAAAAATACTCGCTGAACTCAACGAATATTTAACAGAAAATAGAGATCGACAGCTTTTTGACTTACCAAATATTGAGGACAATTAATTATGAATAAAGCCGATTTAATTGCCAAATTAGCACCTAAATTAAATATTAATCAAGATGAAGCAAGAGTTGTTCTTAATTCTGTTCTTGAAGTCATTACAGAAGCCCTGGTTGAAGATAAAAATGTCCGATTAGTTGATTTTGGGACTTTTGAAGTAAAACAGCGTGCCGAAAGAATGGGACACAATCCTAAAACTGGCGAAAAACTTAAAATTGAAGCTAAGGAAATTGTCACTTTTAAACAAGGCAAGGCTTTGGGAGAGCAATTTACTGTTAAGCCTAAGCAAAAAAGTAAAGTTAAGAAGAAAGCCTAATTTTTCTTAGCTCTTTGCTTTTCTTGTTCGGCTTTATACTCTGGAATTAGCTCATTTAAGACTTTTTGGATATTTA
The DNA here is from genome assembly GCF_013417335.1 of Acinetobacter sp. YH16031. Lineage (NCBI taxonomy): Bacteria > Pseudomonadati > Pseudomonadota > Gammaproteobacteria > Moraxellales > Moraxellaceae > Acinetobacter > Acinetobacter sp. YH16031. The sequence continues at coordinate 1,640 of NZ_VPED01000114.1, read as the reverse complement.
CTTTATCCTTGATCTGCAAATTATCCCGATAGTAAATTAAGTCCTCTATTTTGCTTTCCATCTGCATTTTTTCAGTGGGTTCTGCATTCTGGGATATTCGGGATAATAGAAAGATATAACCGCAGATATTCTCCCTCGCAATTTCATAATTAACGATGTCGGTATACTCAATTTGAACGCCTTGAAAATTGGCTGTTAGGTTCTCCAGTTGCATCATGATTTAAATCCTGCTTTCTCTAAAAATGGGTAAAGTTCTCTAAATTTTTCAGGCTCTAAAAGCATGTCAGCGATACGAATAGCAAATTGTTGGTAGCTTTCTGTACCTTTTGAATATTTACTCATTTCAGGCATTTCTGACATTTTATTGGCAAATAAATGGCGTTGTGCATCGGTCATTTTTATAAAAAAGTCAGGGGTGTTAGGGTCACGCTTAGTATTAATTTTAGGTTTATCGTCTTTTTTTTGCTTAAACTTAAATGAAAACCCAGAAATGATACGTCCTTGCTTGTGTTGTTCGTAACTTACTGTGATATCTGTATATTTATTAATTTGTTTAATAGCAGGGTCTAAGACACGATTCTTAAAATCATAGACTCTAGGATATTCATGCTCCTCAATAGCAAGGCGTTCTCTTAACGTATTTAATTCTATTACTGGAACAACTTTCGTGCTTTGCCATTGAATCATCATTTCATAAAGGCGAATAGCATAAACGCTCGTTAATTGGGCTGTTTTAGATAATCTATATCGTGTGAAACAATCTTTCAGTTGTCCAATCATGCTAAAAACATCATCGGCTAACTGAAATTTAATATATCCCTGCGTATCTGCATAACTAATTTTTTGTACCCATCTCGATTTAACACATTCTATAAAATCAGGTTTTTGATAGACCCGATCATACGTGAAGTAACGGTTAAATAATCGCTCACTTGCATCCCTTAATACCTTATAAGCATCGGATTCATCAGTATTAAATAGCTTGGAGTAATCTTTTGCATATACTCTAAATTCTCGTGTGTGGAATAAGCCTTTATCACTTTCATATTCAGCTAATTCAGTGAAGGCTACATGTAGTATTCGATATTCAGTCAAACTGAGATTAAAGCAAGCTTCAACAAGAGTATTACTTTTTATAACTAGATCATTTTTCATTTGGTTTAAGGATTATTTTTCTGCAATAAAACGACACTATATTATAAAAGCGTTAATTAAAACAACAACATTATTTTTTATTGTCGTTATATAGGGTAAATCTGTCGTTGTATAAGGGTAAATCTGTCGTTGTATAAGGGTAAATCTGTCGTTGTATAAGGGTAAATCTGTCGTTGTATGAGGCTGAAGAGTATTGCTATATAAGGCTTTCATGCTGTCTAAAACTATTAAAACTATTAAAACTATTAAAAAGGGAAAAACTATTAAAACTGCCCTATGTACTCGCTAAAGCTCGTACTCTATTGAAGCTCGTTCCTCGCTTCGTGGGGCAGTTTTTGGTTAATCCTGTTTGTGAAATCTAAAAGCAAAAGCATTGATAATGTATTCGCTTCGCTCATACTTTTTGAAAAGCAAAAGCTCCAAAGTTCGCACCCATTCGGGATGCTCTGTACCTACCGTTTAAAATCGAAAGGGAGCTTGTAATC
>NZ_VPED01000113.1:0-2179 GCF_013417335.1 Acinetobacter sp. YH16031 | reverse complement strand
GGATGCATATATTGCAGAAATTACTCAACGCTTGAATCATCGTCCAAGAAAAAGACTCGGCTTTAAAAGTCCGAGTCAGGTATTATGGCAACAACATGGTGTTGCACTTCAAATGCTAATCTAAGTTACTTAATACAGGCTGAATCACGAAGAATTTTCGCCTGATACAGCTGCTGATCAGCTGTTTTCAGTAAACGGTCAACATTTCTATAGATATGCTCAGCGTCCATAATCGTTGCTCCAACACTGATACTAATCCAGGTTTTGTCATCACTACGATTGGCATGTTCCAAATTGAGCTGACGAAGAGCCTCACAAAGTTGCTCGGCAAAAGCTTTAGCTTCCTGCCAGGAAATATCTGCCAGTAAAACCGCAAATTCCTCACCCCCATAACGTGCCAGAAAGCCATTTTCAGGCAATATTTGCTGAATGGTTCGAACCAGTGTTTTTAAAATATAGTCACCTTTGAGATGGCCATAATAGTCATTATAGTTTTTAAAATAATCCACATCGATCATATAAACAGCCAGCGAAGTCTGATTTGCGATTGCATGTTCATATTGCTGCTGAAGCTGTTCATTTAAGGCAAAGCGATTATAGGCACCTGTCAGCGAATCCAACCTCACCTGCTGCGCGAGTTTCTCATTAAGCAAGGTGATATCACGCGTACGGTCCTGAACCTTCTGATCAAGTTCTTTATTCAGGCGCAAAAGCTGCTTGTTTAACAACTCGGTATTAATACTTTGCACCGCATAATCACGGCTGAGCTGAAAGGTAATTAAAATAAAATAGGCACAAGAGGTATAAAATGCAATTTCAACTGAATCAATCACCTTTAAAGCAAGTAAATAGTCATGCAAGAAGGTCAGGCAGACCAGCGCCACCGCAATAGAATTAATCTTGGAATAACGTACATCCGATTTGTGCATGCGGTAAGCGCCATAAAGCAGATTAATAAAGACCAGTACTGCAATACTAAAGCTCTGGAAAAAGAAGCTCTGGAATATATAAGGCAGCGTAAACAGGGTCACAGCTACATTGATACTAATTAGCAAAGCTGTGATTTTTAATAAATAAGGATTTAACAGTCGATATGGCAATAAATAAATATAAATCAGGAAGAACAGAGTCGCTAATTCAGTCAGTAAATACTCAAATCGTGTGCCCCATACCCAGGAAATATTCGTGAATAAAGTATAAATAAATGGGACTGCAAAGAAGCTACGTAGGCTCAAGCACAGAATAAATAACCCTAGAAACAGCAGCAAATTACCTGCTTGCGTTTTAAGGCTGCGAAACACTGCAAAGAACACCATAAAGCAGCCAATCATCAGCAGAACGCCACTGATCACACTTAAAGGGGAATTACCTGATCATAAAACTTATCCAGAATAGGCTGGTTAAAGCCAATAAACATGCTGTTTTCTAGCCCGCCACGGATATGGTGATAACTTGAAGCCTGAATGGTAATCGTCACTTCCCGCTGTGAGGGAAAGAAGCCAGCTTTGGCGCCATCATGGTCTGATGCTGACCGTGTATGCCTACCTGCCCTACTTCTATCAGGAGATGATCATCGACATACATGCGATAAGCCCCATACTGATAAGGCACATAAATATAAACCGCATGATTGATGACTGATTCAGGCAGCCTGAAGGCTTTTTGAAAAGTTCCAATATGGTCTTTATGACCTGTTAAGGTCAGGAAAGAATTAGGTAAATGAACTTTTTCAGCAGCAAGAGTCTGATTAGAGGAAGTTAACTGAGATGGTCACTGCCCAGAAGTGGGATCAATCAGCTGATTGGGGTAGAAATCCCATTCTCCATCGAGTTTGACATACTGATGATGATCAAAATTTAATTCTGTTACAGCGTATAGCTGTGGAGAAATCAAACTGAGCCATATCAACACAAATGTGTTTATGAGAATCTGCTGCATATGACTCAGAGAATAAAAAATATTTATACGAGTAGTATAACATTTTACAGCTGATCAGAGATTATACAGCTGTAAAAAATTAGTCGTTAAAGAGAGAAAAGTGATTATATAAATATAAAAAAAGCCCCCTGCGTGAGCAGAGGGCTTTTGGAATAATGAGCTGGCGATGACTTACTCTCACATGGGAGACCCCACACTACCATCAGCGCTAAGAGGTTTCACTTCTGAGTTCGGGAAGGGA
>NZ_VPED01000112.1:0-2182 GCF_013417335.1 Acinetobacter sp. YH16031 | reverse complement strand
CTTTTTCATAGGCAATTTTCAAATCATCTTGATGTTGTAAATTAAGCCAACTTTCAGCATCTCCACCAAAGAATCGTGCTAATCGCAAAGCTGTATCAGCAGTAATACCGCGACGTTCTAATACAATATCGTTAATTCGAGCTGCAGTTACACCTAACTTTCTAGCTAGAGCAGTAGAGCTTAAATTTAGTGGGAGCATGTACTCTTCTTTAAGAATTTCACCTGGGTGAACAGCTCTCATACCATTATGATGGATCATACATATACCTCTCAAAATTAATGGTAATCGACTATCTCAACCTCACTGGGTCCATTATCCGTCCAAACAAAACAGATTCGCCATTGATCATTAATACGAATACTGTGTTGCCCTAAACGATCACGTTCTAATTTTTCTAATCGATTACCTGGAGGAGATCTCAAAAAATCTAAAGTTACTGCTGCATCTAGCATCGTCAATTTTCGGGTAGCAACTTTCAAAATAGCTGAAAATTTAGAACTCTTACCCGTTTCAAATAATTGACGCGTATATTCGCACTTAAAACTTTTTATCAATTGAGATGCCCTTCATATAATATATTGTATATCGATATGCATTATATCACAAGGATACTTTGCTGTGGCTTACAAGAAAGCCACACGGGCTTAATACAAAATCTTTTATTGCAACCTAGATTTAGGTACAAATTGAAACATATAAAAAAGAGCGAAAGCTCCTTTTTTATATGTTTCAATTAATTTTTCTATAGTTAATATCATATCCAGCATCACTTAGCATATGAGCCACAGACATACGCCAGTCTTTATAACCATGGTCTGTATATACGACACCATTTACATCTCCTGGCATTTCAATATGACCTTCCTTTTTTACTAAGCAGATTACTTTTTCACGAGTATATAAACCTATTAATAAACCATGCTCAAAAACAACATTTTGCCTAGCTCTTAATTTGTACTCATCCTCCCCAATAGCTTTTCCCTGATCATCAGGTGTGTATAAAACTATCCCAAACCCAATAGAAGGATCTTTTGTGTAACGTTCTAACTTTTCTATGATTGTAAGGCTAGCATCGTGCTGTTCTCTGAGAACTATTGGCTCAATTAATTGAGCTGATAAAAAAGCTTTTACTTCATTTATCAATGCATCATCATGCCCATGGACAATGAATACTTTAGATGGGGTAACCTTCTTTTCTTTACCTAATAAATTAGGAACTTGCTTTTTAGTTCCTTTTGCATATGTTATTAATTCTTCTGTTATTTCTTTTTGTTTAAGAATCGCGGACTCTAAATCATTAGAATAAAAACCGATCATAACAACACTAGATGCCTGATTTTCAGCCCTTCGTTGAGCAGCTTGTTGCTGTTTTAAAACCTCACCAGATATCTCACTAGAAAACATGCGTAAACGTTCAATATGCTCAATAGGAATTGTACGCCCATTTATTAATATAGGGTTCCCAACCTGGTAAGGTTCAGCATATTTACAAATCAAATCTTCTAAATCTGTTAAATCTGATTTGATTTCAACTTTATCCCACGCATTTTTATGATGTTTTTCGCCTAATTCTAAAATCACATGATAATACATATTACTAATGCCATATCTTCATTTATATTTTTTAAATATATAATAAGTTTAAGAAAATTAACTACATATTTAACATAAAATCTCTTATGCGAAATTTAGGTCTTATCCCAAATAAATCCATTAAAAAGATCTTTATCTTTCTGCCTATTTTCTTCGGTCTTATTTTCCGTATTTAAAAATTGCTCAAAATCGACTAATTGCTGCTTAAAAGATTCATTATTTTTTAACTTATTCAGCGCCCAAGCACCCAGTAGAATTTTACGTCTAGTATCATCTTTACGTTGCTGATCAGAAACTTTCTTTTTTTCACGTGCAATGGCAGCTTTTTTCTGTTCTTTTAGCTGTTTTAAACGCTCTTCTTGCTTTGCAATTTTTTGCTCTAAATTATCAACACTCATACCATCACCGTATCAAGGAATCCCCCTCAAGCATAGGTCTGTTTGAATTGAAATTCAAGACATCCCATGCTATCGTGGTTTTCCCGAAGGGCGCACTTAGCCATTGGATTTCATCCAATGGTGCGACAAGGGGTAAATCCCCTTTGTAATCCCCTGACCAACATATACATGTTGGTAATTTCGATAAATC
>NZ_VPED01000010.1:0-105994 GCF_013417335.1 Acinetobacter sp. YH16031 | reverse complement strand
TAGCTCATGAAATACGGTATTCTGATGTGACAAAACCTGAATCCTGGTCGTTAAAGTGTTTGTTTGCACTCATATTTTAACTGTTAGGACTCAGGTTTTTTTATTTAAAGCAAACTATGGGACAGCAGTGGCCTGACAAGGCTCTTTTTTTTTATGAATACTGCAAGAGCTAAACTGCGTTTTAACTAAGCAAGATAAGCGCATAATTTTACTTGTCAAAAAGGAAATCTATGAAAGATTCCCCTTTTAGTTTAAAGCCCTACTCTTTTTGTTTTTTACACAAGACAAGCAGCTATAAGTTCATAGAATAAAAAAACTCCTTACATGGAAATTTTTTTATCTAAGCTCAAGCTTTTCTCTTACGTAAATTAAGCGAAAGGTATCACTTCGAATGCTATAAAAAAGTAACCTATAAAAAGAATTCCCTTTTTAATTTGAAAATTACTTCTTCATCAGATCATGAGTTAAATACCTGACAAGAGACTCCTCGGATATTCTTTTTCTATAGATACTCTATTTCTCTTAAAAGCACTCTAAAAACTATTTTAACTTTCATGAAATCGAAAATTATTGACCTAAAAAACAGGCTCAAAACCTGTCATTTTCCTACCGTGTTTTTTAAATTTAAGCAGCCATTATCTTACTGAAAAGCAATCAGATTTGTATCAAAATAATCAATTGTAAATTCTGTATACATTGCTCTCACAAAACACAACATTCAGCTACAAGAAACCACATGATTTTGTGGAAGGTGCTCCCTATAATGACCAGCAAGAAGATGAGATATCTTTGAATAACTATAATAATAACTGAGAAATACCCCCGATTTCATCCCAGTTCTTCCCCCAAAGGCTGGGTATTTTTTTGCCTGCTATTTTTATATTTCCTATTTCAGCTATAAAAAAAAGCCCCTTTAAGGAGCTTTTATTGATTAAGGCTGTTTCAGATATGGCCAGGCTGCTTTTAGATAAATAAACATTGACCATAAGGTCAGTACCACAGCTGTATATAGCAAAGCATAAGCCAGCATTTCTAGCGGTGGCCAGTTCAGCAGGAAAACCGTAATTGCGATCATCTGGAACGCGGTTTTGTATTTACCCACTGTCGACACCGCCACACTGGTACGCGCACCGAGTTCAGCCATCCATTCACGTAAAGCTGAAACTGTAATTTCCCGTGAAATAATCACAATCGCTGCAAAAGCCATCGAGATCGAAGGTTGCCATTGCACTAAGACAATAAGCGCAGCAGCGACCATCAACTTGTCTGCAACTGGATCCAAAAAACGACCAAAAGCAGACGTCTGATTCAGAGTACGCGCCAGATAACCATCAAACCAGTCAGTGACTGCAGCCACTACAAAAATTGTCGTTAAGATAATATGCCGCGTCACATCAGGACTGGTTTCATTAAATCCCATTGCCGGTGGCCAATATGCGACCAATAAAAAAACCGGAATCAGGATAATACGAGCCAAGGTCAAGATATTTGGAATATTCAGGATACGACCTGTAGTCATAGACACCGCCAATTGTTCCCCTCATGTACGATGAAAATGCACACTTTTTTCGAGGTTTAATCCATCATTAATACGCTTCACTTTATACGAATTGACTTGAAGTGTCACTAGGCAAACACCGTCACTGTCTGTCTGGCCATCGCAATCAGCCGATTTTCTACATCCCACAGATAGGCATGTTCTGTTGAATAACCGTCAGCCGCATGGTCGGTAATCACTTTATATTTAAACCAATCATGTAGCTGATGCTGCACTGGATGCACATAGGTTACAGTCCAGGTCAGGCTGCTCGCTGGGGCCAGTGTCTGAAACATCGGTAACACCCCAGGTGGCCAGATGTCAAAAATGGCCATCAGGTCAGCTAACTGAAATTCACGGTCAGAATGTAGATCGGGATGGAAGCGGCACCAGCCTTCGAAATCAGGACGTACACTTGAACTGCAAGGCAGATTCAGGTCTGCCCATTTGAGTTCGAAATGATCAAAACACTCTGGTAGCTTGAACTGTGCAGGAATCTGGAACAGGGTTTCAGGAGGAGCATAATCCGGAGCCTGGATTTCCTGATGTACCTGAATGCTAGAATCGCGCGCTACGCCGAAACTGGCAATCAGAATGCTCTGAACAGCCTCATCCTGCCATAGACGCACTTCGATGGTAGTGACCGATTTGCCTTCACGCAGAATTTCCGCAGTTAGGCGTGCTTTGCCTTCCTGTACCGGGCCAACAAAAGTCACCCTGGTACTCAGCAAACGTTTAGTAGGATCATTGATTATTACCACGGCTTTTTGCATCATGACTGCAGCTGCAAGTCCACCGTAGATGGTTCTTCCTTGTCCCCAGCCTGGCGGCATTTCAATCCATTCTTGCTGCGCAATTTGTGCGTACAGTGTTTGCAAAGACATATCGATCCTTCAACTTTGTCTGATGAACCGATATATTGCTGGAAAAATCTATGAATAGAAATGACCTTTGACTCGAAGGTCAATGTGCATTTTTGCACTTGTAATTGATATAAAACGATTACTCATGCAGAACTTTATAAATCATCCGGGCCATGACCGAACCCAGACCCGGTACCAGTTGCAGGTCTTTTTCTGAAGCTTTAAGCACACCCTGAATCCCACCAAAATGGGTTAATAAATCACGACGGCGCTTTGGCCCTAGTCCCGGAATTACCTCCAGTACCGATGACCCCCGCTTTTTATCACGTTTGGCCCGATGCCGGGTAATGGCAAAACGGTGGGCTTCATCACGTACCTGCTGGATCAGATGCAAGGCCTTATGATCTTCTGGAAGCTGAATCTTGCTGCCATCGGTAAAATGCAGAGTTTCCAGACCCGGCTTACGTCCTTCGCCTTTAGACACACCGACCATAAAGGCATCCAGCCCAAGTTCCTGCATGACTTCCATCGCCATATGCAATTGTCCTTTACCACCGTCAATCAGCAGCAAATCTGGCAGCATGGCTTTTTTATAACGACGGGTTAAGGCCTGACGCATCGCGGCATAGTCATCACCCGCCTGAATATCATTGATAGAAAACTGGCGATAATCGCGTTTGCGCGCGCCTCCACTATCAAAGACTACGCAAGAAGCAACCGTATCTTCACCCATGGTATGCGAGATATCGAAACACTCAATCCGATCTACCGGCCGTCCTACGACCTCCTCTAACTGATGGAAACGTTCATTCAGCTCAAAGTGATTGGCCAGCTTGCCCTGAATGGCATGTTGCACATTCATCTGTGCAAGTTCCAGCCATTCGGCACGGGTTTCCCGAACTTTGGATTTGATCTGAATTTTCTTGTCAAAATGTTGAGAAAGTGCGGCTTCCAGCTCCTTCCGATCTGGCATTTCAATATTTACGATCAGTTCAGAAGGAATTTCATCGGCAACCTGGAAGTAGAAGTTGGCAATAAAATCCGAGAGCATTTGTCCCAGATCGTCACTCAGCATATCCGGAAAATAGCCTTTACCGCCGAGCATCTTGCCATTACGCACATGCATGATCTGCACACAAGTTACTCCTGCCTGGTAGGCAATCGCCAGAATATCTGCCTCACCTTTGACTTTATAAATCGCCTGCTGGGCCTGTACATCACGCAGTAATGCCATCCGGTCACGATAAAATACCGCCTTTTCAAATTCCAGATTTTCTGCGGCTGCTTCCATCTTGGCAATCAATTCCTGATTCAACTCTTTGGTATCGCCTTGCAGGAAGCGAATCGAATTATTGACATCTTCCTGATAATCCTCAGGTGAAATCAGGCCGACACAAGGGCCGGAACAGCGCTTGATCTGATATTGCAAACAAGGTCGAGTACGATTGGCAAAGAAACCATTCTCACAAGAACGTACATTGAATAATTTTTGCAGAATAACCAAAGTATCGCGGGCATTGTAAGCACTCGGATAAGGTCCAAAGAACTTGCCGACCTGATGTTTGCCCTTGCCACGACCGCTGGCAATCCGCGGATAGGGCTTGTCTGCAGAGACAAAAATATAGACATAGGATTTGTCATCACGCAGCATGATGTTATATGGTGGACGATGCAGCTTGATCAGGTTTTGTTCTAAGAGTAAGGCTTCAGTTTCTGAACGCACCACCAAGGTCTGAATGTCATAAATCCGTGCCACCAAAGCTTGAGTCTTGGGATGATCAAGGGTTTTGACAAAATAACTGGACACCCGATTTTTCAGGTTTTTGGCTTTTCCCACATATAAGAGTTCGCCATCTTTGCCATACATCCGGTAGACCCCGGGTAAGGTGGTCATATTGGCCAAGATTTTTTCAATATGAGGGCGTGCGTTCTCGTTCACCTAAAACCTATTTTTCACCTGCAATATGCAGATATATGTGATGTTTAATGTGTCATTTTCAAGCGATGACACAAAATTCACCCGAACTGTCATCGAAAGTGAAACAGGTTATGCCCAGACCGCCGTATTTATAAGCAACCCAATATGGTCTGATTGCTAAAAGCTATAAGTCGCCTGAACTAACTTTGCTATGCTCGACAGGTTCAATCTCGAGATGATCCAAGATGACAAGTTCCCAATCCGGTATTCATGTTGTGCAACCTGCCACTTCTAGCCATAGCCAGTCTGAGCGTGACCGTTTAATTGGGAAACCGCGTTTTCATTTTGAACCTCTGGCTGTGATGCAGTTGCTACGGGAACGGATCATCGGTCAGGATGCCGCCTTAAATGAAATTGAAAAAATGCTGCATGTGGTCAAGGCTGACTTTTCCAGTCCTGAACGTCCGCTTTCGGTTACCTTAATGCTTGGCCCGACCGGTGTCGGCAAAACCGAGACCGTGCGTCTGATTGCCGAAGCAATTTATGGTCGTCCTGATGCTTTCTGCCGGATTGATATGAATACTTTGGCGCAGGAACATTATGCAGCTGCCCTGACTGGCGCGCCTCCGGGTTATGTGGGCTCTAAAGAAGGCCATAGCCTGTTTGATGAAACCGCTATTGCCGGAAGCCATACCCGTCCCGGCATCACGCTGTTTGATGAACTGGAAAAAGCCAGTACTGAAGTGATTCGTGGTCTGATGAATGTACTGGATACTGGTCGACTGACGTTGACTGCTGGTACCAAAACCATCGATTTTCGTAACTGCATGATTTTTATGACCAGTAATGTCGGTGCACAGGCCGCGCAACAATATCTGGAAAAACTCAGCTATCTGCCGCAAAAAATGCAACAATTATGTCTGAAAAAAGTACCGACCCAGCAGATCATTGAAAAAGTCATGCAGCGCAAGTTCGATCCCGAATTTTTAAACCGGATTGACCGTACCTTGCACTATCAGGCCGTCCAAAATGATGCCCTGCCACGACTGGTTGAGATTGAGCTGGATAAATTAAATCAACGTCTGCAACACCAGAAACGACAGATTCACCTCACTGATGCAGCCAAGGCTCATTTTTATCAAGGCCATGACATCCGTTATGGCGCCCGTCATCTGGGCCGGAAAATACGGACTGAACTGGAACCAGTCTTAGCGATTTATTTTTTAAACCATCCAGAACAGCTACAACTCCATCTGGACTGCATTAATGGTCAATTGATAATTCAGCCTCAAGCATCCGATTCCAATTAAACTGTTTGATGCGCTTGAATCGCCTGAATCAATGCATCCGGGTCTTTAGGTGAAATCAGGACATATTTTTGTCGATCTGCCAACGTATAGCTAATTTTTAAACGCTTGAAAGACAAAGCAGGTGCAATTTCTGAGTGATCTGTAGGCTGGATATTCTGAATTGAATTAAGCGGAATTTGCCAGCTCAGCCACAAGCTTTTGATAATCAACTGCCCATCCTGCACGATATAACGGGTACTCCAGACCGGCCACCACACCAAGAGGATTGTGAGTATATAGACTGCGGTATGCACCGGATATTGAGCCATCGTCCCTTTGGCCTGCATGGTCAGTAGTAATTGCAATAACAAACCACTCATACAGATTAAAAATGCCAGCAACCACCAGTCTTTTTTGGAACGAAATACACGCATCATCTTCCCCCTATTTTGTTTTATCTTACACAAAATCAGAATGATGTGGTGAATCTCTGCAAGTAATAAAAAACGCCCATGTGGGCGCTTTATTTTTTATGTTGCAGCTTAGGCAAACAGATAAGGACGAATAAAGATCAGGAAGAAAATACCCAGCATCAGGAACCATTTCAGGAAATAGTACAGCTGGCGGTTCTGTGCTTTTAAAGCTTTGGCTTTTACCCGGAGTTGATAGACATAACCAAAGACTTTGTTTAAGCCACCAGTCTGATCCCCAACCTCATTCGGTGAACTGGCTGCTGTCATCACTTTTTTACCAAACCAGTGATTGAAGCGTTCCATCCAGCGGGTTTTTAAAGGTCGCTCGACATCAGCAAAGAAAATGATCCGGTTCTGGTCAGTCTTGTTTTCGGCATAATGAATATAGGTTTCATCAAATACCACGCTCTCGCCGTCGCGCCAGGAATAACGCTGACCATCGACATCGATAAAGCAGCGGTCATCATTCGGGGTCATTAAGCCCAAGTGATAACGCAATGAACCGGCATAAGGGTCACGATGACGGACCAAACGGCTATCGGGTGCCAGCTCGGTAAACATGGCCGCTTTAATGGTAGGCAAAGTTTTGAGCAAGGCGGTAGTTTTTGGGCAGAGTTCTGCTGCAGAGGGATGCGCCGAGTCATACCATTTTAAATAGAAGCGTTTCCAGCCAGTCTTAAAAAATGAGTTAAACCCCAGGTCATCATATTTGCTCGAAGCCTTGATCCCGCCTTTCTGATAGAGTGCCTGTGCTTCGTCACGAATCATTTCCCAGTTTTCATCCAGCACTTTTAGGTCTTTAAAATGCTGCGTATCGATATAAGGCTGATTCGGTACGCGTGAAAAGGCGTACATCAGAAAATTGATCGGTGCAAACAGGGTCGAATGGTCAAAAAACTGGCGATAAAAAGAATGCCGAACTGTGCCACGTCGCTGAATATATAACGCTGAGATGACAAAGATGGCCAAAATAATCCACTTAAGCATATCAATACCCAAAAAATCCTAGCCCTAAAAAAGAACGGGGAAAAATAAAAAAGTCACATCTGGGCCGCATTATAACAAAGCTGCTTTTGCTCTCCCTACCCGCTTGTAGAACACAGCGTTGCATACATTTTCTTACATCCGTATCGAATAATTTGAATCTCAATTGACTATTTTGACCAAAACACCACACAGCAAACATTCCCTATCTGGTCAATTTACGTTATAAAAACAGCGCGACAGCAATAAAAAAGTGAAATTGAAACAATAACTTCATTACACTACGATAACGGTTCACTGTATTCCGGACATGACAACGCCTTGATTGAGCGATGAAAATTGATGACCCTTGCGTCACGGCTTGATACAACTTGTGTTGTTCTTTTTGGATATAGTTATCGTAAGATTAGCGAAGTAAAAAAGTGCGCGGGAAATGCGCGCTTGCTTCACAACATCAACTTAGAAGTCCTCCAAAATAAAGGAGATCAGGGCATGATCCACGCTGGCAATGCCATTACCGTCCAAATGCTTGAGGACGGAATTGCAGAATTCCGCTTTGACTTACAAGGTGAGTCGGTTAACAAATTCAACCGTGCAACGATTGAAGATTTCAAGGCTGCGATCGACGCAGTTTCCGCTGCTGACATTCAGGGTTTAATCGTGACTTCAGGCAAGTCTACATTTATTGTAGGTGCTGACATTACTGAGTTCGGCGATAACTTTGCTCAAGGCGAACAGGCAATTGTTGACTGGGCACTACCAGTTCATGAAATTTTTAACAGCTTCGAAGACCTGGACATTCCTAAAGTTGCCGCGATTAACGGTATGGCACTAGGTGGCGGTTTCGAGATGTGCTTAGTCTGTGACTACCGTGTGATGTCAGAACAGGCGCAAGTCGGCCTGCCTGAAATCAAACTTGGTATCTTCCCTGGTTTCGGTGGTACGGTTCGTTTAAGCCGTCTGATCGGTATCGACAATGCAGTTGAATGGATGGCCATGGCTACTCCGAAAAAACCGGCTGCTGCACTGAAAGATGGTGCTGTTGATGCGGTTGTGGCTGCAGACAAACTGAAAGATGCTGCGATTGACCTGTTGAAACAGGCAATTCACGGTCGTTTAGACTGGCAAACAAAACGCCAGGAAAAACTGGATCCAATCAAGCTGAACATGCTTGAGCAAATGATGGCGTTCAATACGGCGAAAGGTGCGGTTCTTGCAAAAGCAAACCCTGCTCAATACCCAGCGCCAAAACTATTGCTTGATTCTCTTCAGGCAGGTGCAAGCTTACACCGCGATGAAGCGTTAAAAGTTGAAGCTCAAGGCTTTGCGAAAGCTGCGGTAACTCCACAAGCAGGTGCGTTAATCGGTCTGTTCCTGAACGACCAGGTGGTGAAGAAAACTTCTAAGAAATATGAACAAGGTGCACATCCAGTGAACCAGGCTGCCGTTCTAGGCGCAGGGATCATGGGTGGTGGTATTGCTTACCAGGCGGCAAGCAAAGGCACTCCAATCATCATGAAAGACATCGGTAACCAGCAACTTGCACTGGGTATGTCTGAAGCAAACAAACTGCTGACCAAGCAGGTTGAACGCAAGAAGATGAAGCCGGCGCAAATGGGTGAAACCCTTGCTCGCATCCGTCCTACTTTAAGCTATGACGAGTTTAAAGAAGTCGACATCGTGATCGAAGCAGTAACTGAAAACCCGAAAGTGAAAGGCATCGTACTGAAAGAAACTGAATCTAAAGTACGTGAAAACACAATTATTGCGTCGAACACGTCTACGATTTCAATCACGCGTCTGGCTGAAAATCTGGAACGTCCTGAAAACTTCGTCGGTATGCACTTCTTTAACCCGGTACACATGATGCCACTGGTAGAAGTGATTCGTGGTGAGAAGACTTCTGCTGAAGCGATTGCAACGACTGTTGTTCTTGCTCAGAAAATGGGTAAAACACCAATCGTAGTGAATGACTGCCCGGGCTTCCTGGTAAACCGCGTACTGTTCCCTTACTTCGGTGCATTTGACCTGTTACTGAAAGATGGTGCTGACTTCCAGCAAATCGATAAAGTGATGGAAAAATTCGGCTGGCCTATGGGTCCTGCTTACCTGATGGACGTGGTTGGTATCGATACTGGCGTTCACGGTGCAGAAGTGATGGCTGAAGGCTTCCCGGATCGTATGAAACCTGATTTCAAAGGTTCGATCCAAGTGATGTACGAAAACAACCGTCTGGGTCAAAAGAATGACGTTGGTTTCTACAAATACGAACTTGACCGTAAAGGCAAAAAAGCCAAAGTGGTTGATCCAACCGCATACGAACTTGTGGCATCTGTTGCAACTGCTGAAAAACGTGAATTTGATCCTCAAGAGATCATTGACCGTATGATGCTGGCTTTCTGTAACGAAACTGTTCGTTGCCTGGAAGACAACATTGTTGCAACTCCGGCTGAAGCAGATATGGCGATGATCATGGGTGTAGGCTTCCCTCCATTCCGTGGTGGTCCATGCCGTTATATCGACCAGACTGGTGTAGCTGAGTATGTTGCACTTTGCGACAAATACGCGCACTTAGGTAAGGCTTATGAAGCGCCGCAATCATTGCGCGACATGGCTGCTAACAACAAAAAATTCTACGGTTAAGGAGTGACGTGAATGGCTACTTTAAATCCACGTGACGTTGTGATTGTTGATGGCGTACGTACTGCCATGGGCAAATCGAAAAACGGTATGTTCCGCAATGTACGTGCCGACAGCATGTCAGCTGAACTTATCCGTGCGTTGATGGTTCGTAATGAATTCGATCCGAATGAAGTCGAAGATGTGATCTGGGGCTGTGTGAACCAGACTCTGGAACAAGGTATGAACATTGCGCGTAACATCGCATTGTTAGCTGACCTTCCTAAGACTGTTGCAGGTCAAACGGTTAACCGTCTGTGTGGTTCTTCTATGCAGGCAATCCACACTGCGGCTGCACAGATTGCGACTAACCAGGGTGATATCTTCATCATCGGTGGTGTAGAGCATATGGGCCACGTAGGTATGATGCACGGCATCGACCTGAACCCTGCTGCATCTAAGCACTACGCAAAAGCATCAAATATGATGGGCCTGACTGCTGAAATGCTAGGTCGCATGAACGGCATTACTCGTGAAGAACAGGATGCGTTTGGTGTGGAATCTCACCGCCGTGCCTGGGCTGCGACTGAAAATGGTCTGTTCCAGAACGAGATCGTAGGTATTGAAGGTCATAATGCTGACGGTTATAAAGTTCTGTGTGATATCGATGAAGTGATCCGTCCGGATGCCAACATCGAAACTTTCCGTGCTTTACGTCCAGTATTTGACCCTAAAGGCGGTACAGTGACTGCTGCAACATCTTCAGCATTGTCTGACGGTGCATCTGCAATGCTGTTAATGTCTGCTGAACGTGCTCAAGCGCTTGGTTTGAAACCACGTGCTGTGATCCGCTCTATGGCAGTTGCAGGTTGTGATGCTGCAATCATGGGTTATGGCCCTGTTCCAGCAACACAAAAAGCATTGAAACGTGCTGGTCTGACCATCGAAGACATGCAAACTGTTGAGTTAAACGAAGCCTTTGCTGCACAAGGTCTGTCTGTTCTTAAAGGCTTAGGCATTTATGACAAGCAAGACATCGTGAACCATAACGGTGGCGCGATTGCATTGGGTCACCCATTGGGTTGTTCTGGTGCGCGTATCACAACAACATTGTTGAACGTGATGGAACAACAAGATACTCAAATCGGTCTTGCAACGATGTGTATCGGTCTGGGTCAAGGTATCGCAACGATTATCGAACGTGTTTAATTCTTAAATACCAAGATCAAAAAAAAACCCGCTTTTGCGGGTTTTTTTTGTCCCTTAAAATTCCCCAATCCAAATAAAGCTACATGGCAATATTTCCTACATAGCAACAACGCTATAAACCTACTAAGGAAAAAGAAATGGGAAATTTAGCAATAGACTTTAACCATAAAGCTACTCTAGCAAGCTCAAACATGCCGACTTCGGTTGAGAGTTTAAATTTCAATAAATTAAAATTTAAATTAACATCAGGTAAAGAAGCAACCATGTCAAAAAAAGTTTGCGAATTTGCAGAGCAAGAATATAAACGTTTTCTAGCGTTAAAATATTTCTATCCAAAAGAAACGCTAGTACCTAATAAACTTGTTGATGAGTTTTGGCATGCTCACATTTTAGATACTCGAAATTACCACATGGATTGCTTGAAAATTTTTGGAGCTTATCTGCACCACTATCCATATTTTGGAATCCATGATGAAGTCGACCAACAAAATTTGAAAAATACTTTCCAGCGAACTAAAGAACTTTATGAAGTTTGGTTTGGCCCATACCCTGATTTCACAATTGAAGCACGCTGTGGTGATGATCACGCCTGTCACGCTCCTTCAAGCTGTGCATGTCGTGTACCTGGTGCATGTAAATAGCTTTTTATACTGGGCAGTATCACTGCCCAGTTGCCTTACATAAGGCTTCAATTGCTGTATCTATTTGTAAATCTAATTTCTTAGAAAATTTATTGTCTGTATTCTTTTCCCACTGCTTATATTCAAGAAAAAATATATATTTCTTCAATGCATCTTCTTTCTTAATGGTTAATGACCCTTGTTTTGCCCTCTGAATATCTTTTTTTAAGCGCTCATAAAAAGAAGCATCTTCATCGGAAAATGCATCGCTAAAAGCCTTTAAATTACCTGTATAAACTTCTTCAATTAAGTTTAAAAACTTTTCCAAATTAGGGTTTAAATTTAATTGATCTTTTTCATTATTTTCTAAATGCATTCATTTGTACCTGCATCAACCACTTTAGGATCTAACTCACCCCAGAGTGGATAATTAGTATTTTCAACTATGTACGTCGTAAAACATGTGCATGTCTTATCAATACGTTCAGCATCCCATCTTTTCTTTTGCATAGCCAAATTTGCCTTACAATTAAGATCAAACTGCCTAACCTGCTTATCAGTCCAATTAGTTTGTATTCTCGAATAATTAATTTCAGTGGGTTTGAGAGCGTCTTTTATTTGATCTATGCCTACACCACCAGCAACCCCAATCAATCCAGCAATAACAAGAATTTTCATAAAACCTGATTTAGGTTCTTCTTTATTAATGAAAATTAATGGATTTTGGCAAGTACCACAATGATAAAGACCTTGTTCACCAATCTCATGAAGCTTATTTATTGTATTACAAGAAGCACATGTAATATAACCATTTGTTTCTAGCCCGCTCACCTAACCCTCTATTAATTATATATTTTTCACGATTATAGTTATTTAACAACCAAAGTGTTATCCCTTTGTAAATTTAGTTGAATATTAAACCAATAAAAACTTATTCATCAGCCACTTATATTTGACAAGCGTATCATAGCCTCACATTTCTCTCCTTTATTTATGGGGTTACGCATGAAAATGCTTAAAATACTTCTAGCAACTGCTATCGTTGCAACTTCAGCTTCTGCTATGGCTTCTACAACAGTTTCTCCTGTTGCTGCAATGAAAGAACAAGCAAAAACTGTTGCAGCTCAAACTGCTCAACAAGCAACTGCGCCTGCACAAGCAAAGGTAGCGACTGCGACTGTTAAAGCACAAGATACTGCTGCTAAAGCTGCTGTTGAAAAACAAGCAGCTGTCGCTAAAGTAGAAGCAGCTCAACAACAAGCTGCTCAAACTAAAGAAGCAGCGAACGCTAAAGTGGTAGCAACAAAAACTGTAGCGGATACTAAAGTAGAAGCTGTCAAAACTGATGCAGCTGTAAAAACTGCTGAAGTAAAAGAAGCCACTGTAGCCAAAGCTGAAGAAGTAAAAGCTGCTGCAGCTCAACCAGTAGAAGCAGTAAAAGCAGCACCTGCTGAAGCAGCTGTAAAAGCCGAGAAAAAAGGCTGGTTCTCTTGGTTTAAAAAATCTACTTAAGATATTTTAAATCCATAAAAAAAGATGTCCAAGTGACATCTTTTTTTATTTTTAGCTCTTTCAGATTTAAAGCCAAAAATCTAAAAACTGTATAAATCTCTTATTCGACTTTTTGGGCTAGCATAGTCGCAAAATGCTGCTTGATCCGGTTGCCCTGCTCATCTACTCGGTGTAATTCACCGACATTTTCATTATATTTCACCAGATTCCAGCCTTCATAATAGGCACTAAGCTGTCCCGGCTTAAAACTAAACGGAAAGTCTGGCTGTACCGGAATATCATCGGTATCCATCGCACAGACAATCAGGTTACAACCGCCCGGCACTGTCGCCTGCTGCATCTGTGCAATAAGTGGTGGAATGGTATCGGCCTGCAGGAACATCATCACCACTGTACAGCAAATGAAGTCATATTGACCCTGAATACTGGGGTCAAGATTTAAATCCCGTTGCTGAACCTGAATATTCCCGATTTCTTCATTCTGAATGATCTGTCTTAAGGTCTGTAGACTATTTTCATTCACATCCCAGGCGTCGACTTCAAAACTGTTCTGACTCAAATACAACGAATTGCGGCCTGAACCACAACCGACATCCAGCACACGACCACCCTTTAAATACGGCATAGCTGCCAGAATTTCCGAATGGGTCGGGCTTAGCTGATATTTCTTAGTGAAGTAATCCTCAGGTTTGCAGTAAAAACGCAGCTGACATTCTGCATCTTCACTGGCAGAAATAATCTTATGCCATGCCTGTGGCTCAATGAACGGTGGTTGCTGCTCTGGCGTAAATACATGTTCAGACTGTATATGACCTGACGGATCCAGCATGGCAAAATGCAGCTCACCTTTGAGCACAGTCAGCTTTGCCCAAGTGCCCGCTTTGGTATTGTGTGGCTGCTTGAATCCTTGTGGGATAGCTTGCTGCATCCAGACCGGAAATTCTTTATAACATTTCAATTGTTGCATAAAAGATTGTGCTCCCTATTCTCGCTTTCCGTCTGCAAGCATGCTTCTGGATATTCATTTTTCTTAAGCATAGCTGGTTCTATTACCAATGAGAACTGGCACATCTTTGATGTAAGCAATGCAACAAGACTAATTCTGACAGAAAAACATCATGTCATTTAGAGATAAAAAATCATAAGATCCTTATACTTAGAGTTTGTTCTCTGCCTCTTTAAGTGCCTGCTGATCCACTTGAGTCATTTGCTGGTTGAGCTGCACTATTTCCTGATACAGCTTATTGAATTGCTTTAAGGGTGCATCTTCATAGAACATAAAGGTCTGATTTTTCTTTTCCCATTTATTGTTTTTCAGCACCAGAAATAACTGGTCTGCTTTGGCCAGACTCTGTTTTTCAATTTCAAAAATTGCATGGGCATTATCCTGCTGCTGATTGGCTTTCAGATTATCTGCCAGTTGCTGACGATAGCGGTTTTTTATGTCCAGCTGTTTCACCTGCTCTAACTGCTGGGTTGCCCGCTGTTGAATTGTCTGTTCATAACCATCGACAATTTCATGCACACGCTTCAGCATGGCTTCGGTTTCTTTATAGTCTTGGGCTTGATCTTTGGCTAAACGGTCAATGTCCAGAAAACGATCCCAGTCCGCTGCTTTGAGGTCACGTAAATACTGATTGCGAGCCTCGGCACGATCACGCATCTGACCCAGAATAAATTGGGCCATCACGGCATAATCCCCATCCAGACGATCATCTTCCAGATCAATCTGAATCGGTTTAGACCAATCCTGTGCCTGTTGCAAAATAGATCCAGTTTTTTCTTCCAGTACCGTTTCATATTCTTGCAAATCGGCCTGCTGTTCCTGCTCTACAGAATTTTGATAAAATAACCAGATCAAAATTGCCAGTACCACTCCAGCGATAATCATAAAAACACGGGGCATCTACACGCTCCAGGTCTGTCATCCAGATCTTGTTGATTTTTTACACTATGCTTATTTTTCCAGCATAATTCAAGACATAGAGCTTTTCACATTTGTGAACGTGCTTCCTCAATACTGAAAAAATGAATCCAGTAAAAAGCCTGAAGAAAGGAAATAAGTTTTCAGACTTCCTTTCTTCATGACGTGATCTGGCTATACCGAAACTGACTGACCTGATCAGCCTGACCCATCGGATTGTGTGCTAGCGCGAACCAAAAGGCAGACTGAGCTCAAGCCGATTCGGATCAAACTGCTCCCTGACGATCTGGACATTGGTGGCATTCCGGTCAATACCAAAAGGCTGCAGAATCACATAGATTCCGTTTCTTGGATCTGAGGACTGCAAGCCTTGTGCTACTGCCAGTACATATTCTCGGAACACAGTAGGCAGACTGTCCAGATCTGGATTAGGCGCTGCCGCTCCCACGTCAATATTTGCAACGACATCACCATCGACATTATAAGCCTGGATATCGCGTTCAATTTTCATCAGGCGCATCTGCAAAGCCTTACGCTGGCTGGCACCTTCCTGATAAGGCGTTATTTCCGTCACAGCACGCATTTCAGGCTCTGCCATGACAGTTAAGGTGGGAAGTACCGTTGCTTCAGAATGAGCAGGAGCTGCATGACTCAGTACAGGGAGAGTAAAAGCAGTACAGGTCAGCATCAGGCCCAAGCTTTGAATGGATTTTAGGAGATTCATCTTATTACCCCTCGGTTGGAAAAGGGAAAGCGTCAGATTAAATCTTACAAGTAATACAGCTTCTTATTGTTAAGTTTGATAAACGGTCAATCGAATCCATTACACCCTCATAAAGCCAACCAGCAAATCAGGAGCAAAACTCCTAAAAAATATGAATTATTCAGAAGTTAGATTTAAAAAAGCAAAAATCCCCAATATGGGGATTGATTTGCATTACTGGCTCATCCTTTAAGGAGATCTTGGAAATTGCGCTACAGGAGATGGATTGTTGTAGTTTTCTAATAAGCCCAGATTCACCTTGTCCAGATTAATCTGTAGTTGAAGACCGCGTCCTGGTTGCAAGCTGCTGCTACGATCGATCCCGACATTCTCCAGCAGTGTATACAGCCCTTGGGTTGGATCACTGGATTGTAAGCCTTGGGCAATGGTCATCACATACTGTTGCAGTGCAGGTGACAGCAAACTCAAATCTGGAGCTTGGGTCGGCTTAATATCGAGGTTTGCCAGCACATTTGGATTGACCATAAAATTTTCTGCATCCTTAGTTCCCCGGATTACCTGATGCTGCAAGGCAAGACGATTGGCTTCATTCTCAATAAACGGGACATAGCCAGTCTCATTACTCATTTCAGGTTCAGCCATAATGGTCATCGTCGGTAAGGTAAGCACCGGTTTCTGTTCTTCTGCATGTACTGCTATGCTCAATGTACCTAACAGAATCCCAAATAAAGATGTTTTTAGACTGTTCATGGGCTTTCCCCCTACTTCAAATTTCACAACCTGAGTGCCTTTATCGGTTGCTAAAGTCTGTATTTAATTATCTATTAGATTACCTTGATTATTTTGAGAACTCATTCCTGCTCAGATGAATGGCAAAACAAGTTAATTCTTGGGCTGAATCAAAAATTACAGGCAAAAAAAAACCTCAAACATTGTTTGAGGTTTTTTCGAATATGGTGGCGAGACCCAGGATCGAACTGGGGACACACGGATTTTCAATCCGTTGCTCTACCAACTGAGCTATCACGCCGATGCGGTGTATTAAGCCGTATCTGGACACATTAGTCAATCGAAATTATGAAAAAAAAGACTGAGTGTCTGAATTTTGGCCTAAAAAAAATCCCTGATGGGATCAGGGATTGAAAACTTTAAAATCGTTTTGAATATGGTGGCGAGACCCAGGATCGAACTGGGGACACACGGATTTTCAATCCGTTGCTCTACCAACTGAGCTATCACGCCGATGTCGCGTATTAAACAGTTTCAGCTCTTAATCGTCAAGTACATAACGTATAAAAATCATCAAATGTTTACTTTTCCATCGATTTGCGTATTTATACAGCAATATTTTCAGCAAATACCTGACTAATAAAACAAATTGAATCTGGTATTTACAAAAAAAGCAGCCCGAAGGCTGCTTGAAATTATCTGTATCTAAATTTTTTCAAGATTTGCCAGACAACGGTGAATGGCTCCGCATCCCGGTACAAATGCTTTTACTCCTTTTTCCTCTTCCATGCGGCATGCCTCACTCACCAGCCTTTCTGCAACCCCGCGTCCACGGTTGGCCGGATGCACCACAATGTTTTCCAGGGTTCGGCTTTCGCCTTGTCCCGTGCACCAGATGGCGCCGATGATTTTGGTGTTAAATTCTGCGGTATAAAGTAAGGTATACTGTGCAAGGTTTTGCTCTAGATGTTCAATGGCATCTGCCCCATCACTAAATTCAGGGCTAGTGTCATACAGTCGCTCAAGCTGGCTGCGCACTTCGTCGTTTTCTAGAGAAGTATAAGCATGTACGGTAATAGGCATTGATAAACCCTCCTGAGCAATCTAATATGCGGTGACGTCGTCACGGCGAAAATATTTTCTACATCAATCATTTTGACGTATTTGAGGAACGTGTCTATGACAGATCGTATCAGTGAAGTGGTAAGAAATACCAACGAAACCAAAATTCGAGTTCGTTTGAACCTCGATGGTACTGGTCAAGGCACTTTAAACACTGGTATTCCATTTTTAGATCATATGATTGATCAAATCAAGCGACATGGTCTGTTTGATATTGATATTCATTGTGATGGAGATCTGGAAATTGATGACCATCATACCGTAGAAGACTGTGGTATTACCTTAGGTCAAGCCTTCGCTCAGGCTTTGGGTGATAAAAAGGGCCTACGCCGTTATGGACACTTCTATGCGCCGCTTGATGAATCTTTAAGCCGTGTCGTGGTGGATCTGTCTGGCCGTCCGGGTCTGTTTATGGACATTCCATTTACCCGTGCCATGATTGGCCGTTTTGATGTAGACCTGTTTTCTGAGTTCTTCCAGGGCTTTGTCAACCACTCGCTGATGACTGTACACATTGACAACCTGAAAGGTAAAAACAGTCACCACCAGATCGAAAGTGTATTTAAGGCATTTGCCCGTGCACTGCGTATGGCATGTGAAGTTGATCCACGTGCTGCGAATACTGTTGCTTCAACCAAAGGTACCTTGTAATGACCCGTATTGCCCTTCTTGACTATGGCATGGGAAACCTACACTCAGCAGCCAAAGCACTTGAACACGTCGGTGCAACGGTAGATGTAACCAATGATCCAAAACTGATCGCCCAAGCCAACAAAATCGTTTTTCCGGGTGTAGGTGCAATGCGTGACTGTATGCAAGGCATGCATGAAGCCGGAATTGATGAAGTTGTACGTAATGCCGTGTTCAACAAACCGGTATTGGCGATCTGTGTCGGCATGCAGGCTCTGATGCAACGTTCCGAAGAAAATGGCGGTGCGGATGCACTGGGCATTTTTGCCGGTGAAGTCAAACACTTCCCGGAAATGGCGGGTTTAAAAGTGCCGCATATGGGCTGGAACCAGGTACATCAGGCCGATCCAAGCCATCCGATGTGGAAAGACATTGTTCAGGATGCACGTTTCTATTTCGTGCACAGTTACTATGTGGAACCGCAAGATCCGAGCATCGTGGCAGCAACCTGTAATTACGGTATTGATTTCTGTACTGCCCTGCATCAAGACAATCTGTTTGCAACTCAGTTCCATCCGGAAAAGAGCCATACTGCAGGCCTTCAATTGCTAAAAAACTTTGTGGATTGGAATATCTAATCCAATACATTCAAAAAGCTCGCATCATGCGGGCTTTTTTTATGGGCTACAGCTTAAAATTTTATTTTTGAAAAATAATTCACATCCAAGCTTCCTTCTCTAAGGTATGCTCTATTCAACCTGAATATTCATCAATGGAAGATGCTTTAATCATGGATACCCAGCTTAACGATATTCTGCCGAGTAAAGAGGCAATAGCGACTTTTCCACCTTTTCAAAATATCGCGCCTGAAAATATTGTGGTGATTAACAGCATTCAGCAATGTGAAGCTCTACGCGAAGAACTTGAGCAGATCGCGGTCTTTGGTCTGGACACTGAGTCCAAACCGACCTTCAAGGTTGGTGAAGTTTCTACTGGTCCGCATCTGATTCAGCTGGCCACTCTGGAAAAGGCCTACCTGTTTCAGATGAATGCTGCCATTTGGGATTTTCTGAAACCGATTTTTGCCAATCGAGACCAGATTAAAGTTGGTTTTGGCCTGAAAAATGATGCGCATCTTTTCCGTAAAAGAGGCATTGAGCTGAACAGTGTGATTGAATTGTCAAAGTGCTTTGGTGCATTCGGCATTAAAAATCCTCTTGGATTAAAAAATGCGATGGCTTTGCTATTTCAGGTGAATTTTCCTAAATCGAAACGGGTTACGACATCGAACTGGGCGAAAAAACATCTTAGTCAGGCACAGATTGAATATGCGGCTGCAGATGCCTATGCACCTTTACTGGTCTTTGAAGAATTGCTGCACCGTGGCTTGGGACCCAAGGAAGTTCCCAATACTTCACTAAAATTGAAAATTCGCCCGCATTCAAAAATCTGAACAAACAGAAGATCAGTTTTCTAGCGAAATATCATTTTGATATCAGACTCCATCAGGAGTATTGTAAAGAATAAAAAAATTGAAGAATAAAATCCTGTCACTCCAGCATATCTTCAGACAGGTTTTCTTTTTTCATACCGTTTAAGAGTTAGAAATTTCGACTTTATTTGCTAAGATGAACTCACTGAAATTCATTCTAAAGATTAAGCAAGGAGCGAAAGCATGCTGATCATCCCTGCAATTGACCTGAAAGATGGCAAATGTGTCCGTTTAAAACAAGGTCGTATGGAAGACGATACCGTATTTTCTGACGATCCAGTGGCAACAGCACAGCATTGGGTAAATGAAGGCGCTCGCCGCTTGCATTTAGTAGATTTAAATGGTGCTTTCGCAGGTACACCGATTCATAAGCCAGTGGTAGAAGCCATTGCCAAATCACAGCCAGAATTGCCTATCCAGATTGGTGGCGGGATCCGCTCACTGGAAACCATTGAGCATTATCTGGAAGCAGGCGTATCTTTTGTGATTATTGGTACAAAAGCAGTGCAAAATCCTGAATTTGTAGAAGAAGCATGCAAAAAATTTGCAGGCCATATTATTGTGGGTATCGATGCCATGAACGGCATGGTGGCAACGGATGGCTGGGCGAATGTGACTGATGTAAAAGCGACTGATCTGGCAAAACGTTTTGCGGATGCAGGCGTATCTAGTATTGTTTATACGGATATTGCCCGTGACGGCATGATGCAGGGTGTCAATATCGAGCAAACTGTACATCTGGCACAATATTCAGGTCTGCCTGTGATTGCTTCAGGTGGCGTAACCAATATGGATGACGTGCGTAACCTGAAAGATCAGCCTGGTATTTTAGGTGCGATTACTGGTCGTGCGATCTATGAAGGCACTTTAAATCTGCGTGAAGCACAATTATTGCTGGATGAACAAGAAGCGCTATAATAGCATCTGCTGAAAAAGAGGTCTGTGGACCTCTTTTTTTATTGTTCAATTTTTTGATCCTCTCTCCCATGTCAACATCCGTTTCCCAAACTCCCTCTATCTGGAGAACTAAAGTTCCTCAACTTGCTCTGATCCTGATTACCATCATCTGGGGTGGCAGTTTTATCACTGTACAATATGGCCTGAATTTCAGTAGTCCGGTGATCTTTGTCGGATTACGCTTTGCAGCGGCGGCAATTGCCGTAACTCTGCTGTCCCTGAAGCACTTGAAAGGCATGACGCTTAAAGAAGTGGCAGCGGGTGCCATCATTGGGGCTGTGATTGCGATCGGTTATGGAACACAAACGGTGGGCTTGCAAACGATTAGTAGCAGTGAATCGGCCTTTTTGACTGCGCTGTATGTTCCCTTAGTGCCGCTAATGCTGTGGCTGCTATTTCGTAAGAAACCACATTTTATGACCTGGGTCGGTGCCCTGTTTGCCTTTCTTGGCTTGGTCTTTTTAACCGGTAATGGCTTTGGTGCCATCCAGCTGAATTTTGGTCAGGTTTTGACTTTGCTCGGCTCGATTGCCATTGCGCTTGAGATTATTTTTATCAGTCATTTTGCTCCGAAGGTGAATACCCGGCGTGTCACCGTGCTACAACTCATTTTTGCCTCGCTATTTTGTTTTCTGATGGCACCGATGCTGGGTGAATCACAGTTACCTGACTTCCATTGGCATCTGGCAGGTATTTTGGTCGGTCTCGGTATTGCCAGTGCCTGTATTCAGCTAGTGATGAACTGGGCGCAGGAAATGGTAGATCCTTCTCAAGCTGCGATCATTTATGCCGGTGAACCGATCTGGGCAAGTTTATTTGGACGTATGGCGGGAGAAAGTTTGCCTGCGCTGGCACTTCTAGGCGGATTGATGGTGGTACTTGGGGTGATTGCCAGTGAGTGGAAGCCGAAGTTTTTCAGAAAAGAAAAAATAGAAGAGTTGAAGGAAGATCTTTCCTAAGCTTATGAGCTCCCCCTCTTAGAAAAGGGGGAGTTTTTTATCTAGAGAAATATAGCTAATCTTATTTGGTATACATCGGTCGATTGTCATTCAGACGCATAATGCCGCGAATCGCGCGATAGACAATCCAGATCCAGGAAACAAAGACCACAACCAGACAGAAAGTAGATGCACCAAAAGCGACGCCTGCAAACAGGTCCGGATCTTCATGGGTAAAGAACAGGAATAGGAACGGCACAAAGGCTACAATATTCCAGAACAGATACCACCAGAAACTGCGGATTTGCCAGGTAAAGTGACTTTCAAAAATCGAGCCTCGTACATCCGAACGCTTCACATAGTTAATAATCAGTGCAATCACTGCCAGCAAGCCACCACTAAAAATGGCTACGATATATAAGATATAAAGAATCAGGGTTAGCGTACGATTTGAGTCTTTATCAATTGAATAGTTCATCTACGCTCCTATGGTTGTTTCTAGATATTCAGGCTGTTAAAGGGAGAAATCAGCCATATAATCAAAATGATATTAAAAGCTATAGTACAAAAATAAATTTGCCGGAAGGGTTGTTTTTGTGTTTTATGCCGTAATTTTTGCTGTGCCAGCCAAGCTGCCGGCCACCCTCCTAGAAATGCCACCAGATGCAGGGTATTTTCTGGAATACGGCGATTGCCCAATTGTGCCGCTTCCTTATCCTGGGCATATAGCCAGTAACTGAGAATATTCATCAGGCTCACCAGCAACAGGATCATTCCACTCAACAAGCCGGCTAAACTTAGTCCCGCTAATACCAGAATATAGGCCACAGAAGCAACCTGCATCGGCTGTAGTTTTTCTTGCTGGCTTCGGCCTGATGTTTTAGTTTTTGTTTTTGCCGTTTTGGTTTGCGATGCTTTAAGGTATATAACCTGCTGGGCACGATAACGTCCCTGCTCATCCAGAATCACCAGATAATCTAGCGCACAACCAACAATTGGCCGTGGACCGGGACGGGCAAAATCTTTGATATGCAAAAACACGCGATCTTTGGCCGGATCATTGGGCTGAATAAAGCCATAGCCTTTGTCATCAAACCATTCTACCAAACGTCCCTGATCGCGCATTTTGCCTGTTCCTGTTTATTCTAAATTTAAGCTGTCACGAATTTTAAACGTTCAATCAGCATGTTACGCATCTCTTCCGGATTTTTTTGCAGAATATCTTCACCGGTACGACCTTCAGCCGCATTTTTCTGTGCCACTTGTAAACGCATCATCCAGAAACGGCCCGCAGCCATCGCCAGGTAAAGCTCCAGACATGATTTTTCATCTTCCGTTAAAGGACGAACAGTTTCATAGGCTTTTAAAAAGGCATTGGCCTTTTCTTCATTTAAAGTAACTTCCGGATAATTGGTACAGAAGTCATTTAAAGTAATTGCAATATCAAACAGGAATTCATCTTTATTCAGCTCGTAAAAGTCCAGAATACCTTTCAGTTGGTCACCCTCAAACAGGGTATTGTCACGGAACAGATCCGAATGGATAAAGCCACGTGGACGATCCGGATATACTGCGGTTAAAGCTTCATACAGGCCCAGAAGTTTACCCAGTAAGACTTTATCTGCTGCGTTCAGACTCGGTTTAATTTCCTGTGCTACGTTATACCAGTAGGCATGGTCACGGACAAAGGCGCGCTCAAGTTTAAAATCTTTCAGTGCGACATGCATTTTGGCCTGAGCAATGGCAATCGCTTCCGCCTGCGCAACGGTAGATGGTATCGGATGCTCGCCCATCATGCGTGGTGCAATTTGTGCCGGCTTATTTTTTAGCGTATGAATGGCTTTGCCTGAATGGGATAAAGGCACCGGTACGGCCAGACCTGCCTGACCCAGATGCTGCAAGACCGGCACTAGTTCTCCAGCAGCCTGTTCATCCATATCTTCAAAAACGGTCAGCACATATTGCTGGTTTTCGCAGACCAGAAAATAGTTCGTATTCTGGATACCTCCTTGAATGGGAATCAGATCAATCACCTCAAGTCCATAAGGTGCTGCGAAATCCTGAACTTCCTTTAAAGTCAAAGTGGTATAAACCGACATAGAAAACCTGCGAAAAAACTTACATATTTTTGCTAGAATACCGTTTCCATCTACCAAGGTGTAGCGCTTGCGTGGGTGAGTTTCATAATCGGCTGTAATAATTGGAAAAATTTATGCTAGCTAAACGTATTATTCCTTGTCTGGACGTCGACAACGGTCGCGTAGTCAAGGGTGTTCAGTTCCTTGATATTCGTGATGCGGGTGACCCGGTAGAAGTGGCACGACGTTATAATGAACAAGGTGCCGATGAAATTACTTTCCTTGATATTACCGCTACACATCATGGACGCGACACCACTTACCGTACCGTTGAGCGTATGGCTGAATCTGTATTCGTACCGCTTACCGTAGGCGGTGGCGTGCGTAAAGTGGAAGATATTCGTCTACTGTTAAATGCAGGTGCGGATAAAGTCAGTATTAACTCGGCAGCAGTCTTCAATCCTGAGTTTGTACAGGAAGCCTCACAGCGTTTTGGCGCGCAATGTATCGTGGTGGCGATTGATGCCAAAAAAACTGGCGAGAATAAATGGGAAATCTTTACCCACGGCGGACGCAAACCGACCGGCATTGATGCCCTGGAATGGGCAGAGAAAATGGCCAGCTATGGCGCAGGCGAACTGTTAATTACTTCTATGGATGCCGATGGCACTAAAGCAGGTTATGACATTCCGCTCATGCGTGCCATCAATGACCGCGTCACTGTACCGACGATTGCCTCTGGTGGCGTAGGCAACTTGCAGCATCTGGCTGACGGGATTATCCATGGTGGTGCCGATGCAGTACTTGCCGCCTCTATTTTCCACTTTGGCCAGCATACCATTCCTGAGGCCAAGGCTTATCTAGCTGCTCAAGGTATTGAAATGCGTCTTTAAACGACAGCCTTCAAATGAAAAAGAGCGTGAATATCACGCTCTTTTTTTATGGATTATTCTTAGAAATCATTTAAATTCTGGACAAAAAAAAGGAGTCTTGCGACTCCCTATAAAAACCAAGAAGAACTACAGCACTTGGTATCTTTGACATTTACAATATAACTCAATCTGTATGCAGGTTGATAAGACTTTCAATCATCAACAGACGCAAATATAGGTGAAATCCTGAGCACAATATTGACAATATATGCAGAATTTATTGACAAATCACGACAGGGTTAACCAAAGTGAGAAATGGTTAACATTTTATGTGGCAGATTACTCGAATTTTAAGTTATTTAATCACGATCTTTAGCCCATTTAGCCGGGAAATAACGCTGGGTTAAGTGGGTTAAGCGCATAGAGATCTGTTCCGGCAAGACAATACCAAGGGGATTTTTTTCCTGTAAATCTGCTGAGGAAATCACCCGGGTTCCCATTAAATAATCAAACCAGGGCTTGGTTACACACCAGTTGGCGTCTTGGTTACTATTCATATGGTGATCATAATGCCAGGGAATTTTTTTTCTGGCCCATTCTGGCTCCAGATGTGCCCGCCGATGCATATAAAAATAATTGCCTGCACTATATAGCGTGGCCAGAAACATGCCCTTGGACAAGGGATAAAAAGCCAGCCCGAATACGCTTGCTGCGACGGCCAGTGAACCGATTTCATTGCGGATTCGCCAGTTTTTCAAACCTTCCACATAGGCATAATCAGAAAATCTGGTCTTGCGAACTTCACGATGATGTTCCCAATGTGAACGCATGCTGCCCGGCACTGGGCTATAAAGTGTCTGCCCTGCCCGATGCGTACCATGCAGCACATATTTATGCGCAAACCATTCAAAGCCATTGGCTACGACCAGTCCTGCTAGAAAGCCTTTCCACATGATCTTTTCCTCCCTGTTTGTTTACACTATAGGTCAAACAAAGGGCTAGATATTGACCGATAATTTCAATATCATTGACAAAAAACGACAGAACAAAAGAATTAAAAAATGCACGTTCCTCAAGATTATGTCGGTTCGGTATATGGTGGTTTAGGACATTTGCTTTTGGACTATTACCAGCTCAAACAACTGGACATCCCCAAGAAATTGTTTGCGATCCAGAATCTGGAGCGTTTTGATTATATTCTCTGGCGCGATCTGCTCAGCGAGCTGGACCAAGAGTTGCAACGGCCGGCACTCGGCCTGGAAATCGCGCAACTGGTGCAGGCCAAACATCTGGGTATTATTGGCTATCTGGCATTATCCAGTGAAACGCTGGGCGAAGCCTTTATGCGTTATCATGACTATCATCGCCTGATCTATGATGGCAGTCCTTTACAGGTCAGTCTGGATCGAGATTACCTGTCCATTTCCTGGAGCGAGATTCCGTTTAAAGTGAGTACGCAACTCACAGATGAGATTGCTATCGCGCTCATGACTGAATTTATTCGCTCAAGCATTCTTGACCAGCATCAACTGCATCTGCATGAAGTCCATTTTCAGCATCCGGTCAATAAAAATATTGCGGTCTATGAACAGTATTTCCGCTGCAAGGTCCGTTTTGGACAGGCCAAAAATCAGGTATTGATTCCTGTGAGTGAAATGTCTACGCCTTTAAAGAAAGGTGATCAGACCTTACAGAAATTACTGATGCAACAGGCAGAAGCGGTGCTGGAAAAACTTCCGAACTCCACCCAGATTGATCAGCGCTTGCAACAGGCGATTCTGGTCGGTCTACAGAAAAACATGTTCCAGATTGAGCATATCGCCAAACAGATGAATTTTTCTGTACGTCAGCTACAACGCTACCTGCAAAAACAGGGTCAGACCTATCAACAGCGTATGCAGGAAATCCGCTGCATGATGGCCATGCAATATCTGAAAGATCCTCATCTGAGTCTGCAGGAAATCAGTATGTTGCTCGGCTATTCTGAGCAGAGCGCATTTCAGCGTGCCTTCAAGCAGTGGACGGCTCAGACCCCACAGCAATGGCGCTCAGAATATATAAAAACCCAGGTGCAGGAAAAATTTCTGGACTATCCCGCTATCGCAGAGATTAATACCCCATATCAAATTTAAAAGTTTGAATAAAATAAAAAAGCTCCTCATTAAAGAAGCTTTTTTCTAGCCGGAATAGTGATTTTAAGAAATTTCTATAAAAATGGATTTTCAATTTCATCTGCATCATTGCGTTCAATTTTTTCTGGCAAATCCGGTGTTTCCTCGAGCTGCTGCACAATATCATTTAACAGTGCCTGCAAGACTTTGGCTGCCTTGAGACCAGCCTGGTCTTTGGTAATTTGCAGATTGCCATACAGACTGACACAGTCCAGATCATTCTCAACTGTCAGATCATGAATCGCATGCGATTCGGTTCCATTTTCAAATGCTTTAAACATTAATTTCTACTCTGTTTTATTATTTTTACTCACCTGTCTTCAGCATGCTACCTGAAGCCTGCTTTTTACAGCAAGCTCCTTTTCACTATTTCAGCAGCTGCAGGATGTATTGCAACAAGGCCTCAATCAGCTGTTTAACAATCGTATCCTGAGTATCATGATCGATCCCGTTCTTATTAACTGATGAGCTGGTATTGCTTGTACTGGCCGAACTTGAAGCCGACGGTTTGAACTCACGCTGCAGTTTTTCTAGATCTTCTTTCGGCACATCTTCAGCACACTGGCTTTCTGCATCCCAATTCGAATAGGCAATTTTCTGGTTGGCCTTCACAGCATTTGCAGTCAACGGCAGATGATAGGTATTGCGTTTCTGTTCTTCAGTTAACTGAGGAAACAGGTTAATGCCAAGCTGCTCTTCCAGATAGCAGACACTGACAATGCGAACCTTGAGCGAATTATCATTAGGTGCATAGTAGGCACCAATGGCACCAGTTTTCGGCATGTAGATCGCTTTATACACGGCAGTTGGTACAATTACACCCTTGCCAATAGTTTTCAGCTTTTTGGCAGCAAAGACTGGCCCGGTCACTACATACACGTCCTGCTTCTGCTTGGTCACAATTGCTCGGGTCGCTTCTTCCAGCTCGCGCCAGACCTGCTGATTGTTCTTTGGTGCCTGCGGGACCATATTGGCCAGCGAGAAACTGTCAGACTGTGCAGCTTTATTTGGCATATCCGCATTTGGCGCCATATGGCCTCGGTCATAGCCTGAACCCCGGTAGTCAGCCAAAGTCGCACGATGAGCAGCATTTAGTCGTGTTTCTTCATGGAAGTTGTCTTCACGTGGAATTTTCTGGCTCAGACGCTTCGGGGTTAATGCCTCCGCCACCCACAGTGGCGTTTTGGATACACCGGAATACCCCACATTAAAGCCATTAAAACACAGTGAATAACTGTCTTTTTTCAGGCTGTCTTTCATTAAGTAAGGCGGGATGTCCCGGTAAAACTGTTCCAGACAGCTCGAATTCGATGTAGACGGCAGAGAAATCCACTGACTGATTTTTTCTTGGCCAAACGCAATCGCAAAACTCCCGGAAGCAACCATTGCCAGGATCACTTTCACGCTATTTTCATTAAAAAACTGAAAAACTGAATTCTTCGACTTACGCTGCTTCTTTGCCATGCTACACGTGCTTTTAAGATCAAAATCGGGGGTTTTGCGAGCTTAACAAGCCATGTATATGAAGTATATCTTACCCTCTTTATTTGCCTAATAATTACACAATCCACCCCTATATTCTTAAATCTTGTAACAAATTGTCGTTTTTTTAGTGAGCTTTCAGCGCGGTTTTTTAACCTTTAAGTAGCTTTGATTGTGACCTCGTCTTGAGTGTGCAAAGCTATTTGACTACTCAAATTACGTACAATTATTAGCAATGGAGTTAATTTATGAATTCCAAACTATCTAAGTTATTAGGTCTCGGAATATTTACAAGTGTGATCAGTGCCGGCGCATTCGCTGAGCCTCCTGTACAAGCGGGTGAAACACTTGAAAGCTTATCTAAAGCTAAAATTAGTACCACTGTAAATGGTCAGCAAGCCTCACTGGAAAGCCTGGTGAACTCTGGACAGATCCGTCTGGTAAACCAGCCAATGTCTGCACCTGCTCAGCCAGGCCAGCAGCCACAACAATCAATGCCAACACCAGGCATGCCTGATGCACCTGTTGCACAACTAGAAATGCCGGATACCAATCCAGCTCCAGCCAATCTTGAGTCTGAACCAGCAGCCCCTGCTACAGAACAGGAAATGACTATGGGTGAAGCTGTAGAGCAACCAGCTCTTGAAGAACAGCAAGCTGCTGCACCTGAAGCGGCTGCGATGACTGAGCAAACTGAAATTGCAGTAGAAGCTGAAGCTGATCCTGCGGTAGATGCACCTTTAAACGCAGCCCCTGAAATGCCGGTTGAGACAGAAGCAACAGAACAATAATTTGTTATAAAGCTTTCTAAATTCTCTCCCCTAAAAAAACCAGAGCCTAGCTCTGGTTTTTTTATTTTTACATCTCGATCTGGCTACCCAGTTCAACCACCCGGTTGGTCGGAATCTGGTAGAAGTCGCTGACCGGACTGGTATTACGCTGCATGGAAACAAACAGTTTTTCCCGCCAAGGTGCCATTCCCTCTCCCACCGTATGCATAATCCGTTCCCGGGAGATAAAGAAACTAATCTGCATCAGGTCATATTCAAAGCCCCATTCTGCATACGCATGCTGCAATGCTTCCGGAATATTGGGCTGATCCTTAAACCCGTAATACATTGTCACTCGATAAAAATGCTCACTGAGTTTTTCCAGTTTAATCCGTTCTTCATCGCCTACAAAAGGAATATCTCGGGTAATAACCGTCACTAGAATATTGCGCTCATGTAGCACCTTGTTGTGCTTGATATTGTGCAACATCGCATGCGGCACAATGGTCGGGGTTCCGGTCAGGAAAATCGCTTCACCCGGCACAAACTTGGTGCCTCCCCCAATTGAGATACTCTTAATAAACAGGTCAATTGGTAGTGCATCTTTTTCCAGACGGTTCAGGACCAGTGCACGACCATCTTTCCAGGTCATCAGAATCGTAAATAATGCCGCCCCGAGCAGGATCGGCACCCAGCCACCTGAGGCAATTTTTAAAGACGTTGAGGCTACAAAAACCAGATCCAGTATCAGGAATGGCGTGGCAAATAACACCACTTTCCAGATTGGCCAGCGCCAGAAACCATAAGCCAGTATGCTGATTAAAATGGTGCCACAGAGCATGGTCATAGTGACTGCGACCCCATAAGCACTTGCTAAGCGGGCGCTATTTTCAAAGAGTAAAATCAGAATCACCACGGAAATAAATAGCATCCAGTTAATGAATGGCAGATAAATCTGGCCACGCTCTTCGGCTGATGTGTGCTTTACGCTCAGGCGTGGCAAATAACGCAGTTGAATGGCCTGATTCACCATAGAGAATACTCCGGTAATGACGGCCTGTGAGGCGATCACAGCAGCTGCTGTCGCCAGACCAATCATTGGATATAAGCCCCATTCCGGAAGCAGCATATAGAAAGGATTTTCCAGTGCTTCAGGACGGCGCAGCAACAGTGCCCCCTGTCCGGCATAATTCAGTAACAGACATGGCAATACAATAATAAACCAGGCCAGACGAATCGGCAGACGACCAAAATGCCCCATATCGGCATAAATGGCTTCACCTCCGGTCATGGTCAGAATCACGGCGCCCATGGTCAAAAAGGCTACAAAAGGCTGATCGACCACAAAATGATAGGCCCAGTATGGATTCACCATGGCCAGTACTGTCGGAGTCTGGATAATGCTCCACAAACCAAAACCACCAATTGACAGAAACCAGAGTAAAGTCAGTGGACCAAAAAATTTGCCCATGGTTCCGGTACCATGACGTTGTACCAGAAAGAGTCCCGCAATAATCCCGATCGATAAAGGCTCTAACCATTGATTAAACACAGGTGTGGCAATACTCAACCCTTCAATCGCAGATAATACGGAAATCGCCGGGGTAATAATTCCGTCACCAAAAAACAGCGATGCCCCAATAAAGCCGAGCGCAATCAGGTAAATTTTCTTGTCATCAGAAATACGTGTGGTTCGCAAGTTGAGAGCCAGCAAGGACATGATCCCGCCCTCACCGTTGTTATCGGCACGCATGATAATGGTGACGTATTTGAAGCTCACCGTCAGCATGATGCACCAGAAGATCAAGGACAAAATGCCCAACACCGAAGCTTCACTAATGGCAAGGTGCGACGTCAAGAAACATTGGCGTAGTGCATACAATGGACTGGTTCCAATATCTCCAAAAACAACCCCAAGCGCAGCCAGCGTAATTACCGGGAGAGCTGCTTTCTGTGCAGTGCTTTGCATATATCGTCTTCGTTTTTAACAAGCATTTTTGCGAATCATAGCACTGCGTTCAAAGTTTTTCCGCAAATCAATTGTTTCAAGCTTGGCAGACTGGCTTTTTTTCTATATCATCCACGGCCATGGTGAGGTGTCCGAGTGGCTGAAGGAGCACGCCTGGAAAGTGTGTATACGTTTATAGCGTATCGAGGGTTCGAATCCCTCTCTCACCGCCAAATATCATTATCATGTCGCCATATGATGTCTCAAAAGGCTTAAATCTTAAGGGTTTAAGCCTTTTTTGTTGCCTAAATTATGAGGTGATGCGTTAAAAATAAAAGAATAACAATACAAGTTACATAAATGATGCCGGATGGCTGTTGAATAACACTTAGCAATATTCGAGCATGATCTTATCTTGGTAAAAAATGATGGATCGCTATGAAAGATGATGAAAAGCCCCTAAATTTTGATGATGATAATGAGCCTCTGGATTTCGAAGATGAGGAGTTCACTGACGATAAAAAAGAGGATGAAATGTACAATCCGATCACCAAAGATGGATCAAGTGTAGATCCTGCGGATGATGGCACACGTCATCTTCGTCCTGAAGATGGTGATCCGCTAGAAGTCGAGCCTTAAGCCCTAGCCCAATTTTATATTGGGCTTTTTTTATAGTCTAAAACCTTAAAAGTGAGCATCTTGGACAGATGAATTGAAAAAGGATAATTCATTTTACTGGTTATTTTTGAGATGAATATTGCTTGCCTTTTCTTTTGATAGATTTAAAGATGTAAGGATATAGGTTGAGATATATTGAAATAAATTCTCTGGATAAAACCATGATATATCCATTTTTATTAATTTCTTAACTTTATGTTCTTCTTTTAGTTTATTTATATGAGGGAAACAAAAACTGGCATAAAAATAGCTTAATTTAATTGTCATCATCGCTATGTTATGGTGGAATCAAAACAGGATAAAAGGAGAATAAAAACCTAAAGATAGAAAACGTTATTGCTTGAGTCTTCCTTATTTGGGTTAGAAAAAAGTGGAAACACTGCTATTCGGAGAGTGGACATGAATAACAGCGCAAACTACATGAAACAGATAAAAAATGCCAAACGCGGTGGTTATACCCCGACCATTGCCAAAGACGTCAACAAACATAAGATTCAAAAAGCCCTAAAATTAATTGAACAGTGGAGAAGTCTCGCTCAAGAACTCAAACCTCAAATGCAGTTTGATATGGCCTTTACTTTAGAGGAATGCGCACAAGACCTGGATCGGATACTCAAAAGCAGATAATTCCCTTTTAACTCACTCATAATAGATTTTAAATATCAACCCCTTATCCTTGCCCATATCACTGATATGGGCAATTTCATGATTTAAATGTAGATGCCTGAGTGAAGATGCTTCAATGATCAGTAATAAAAAAATGGTTATAAGATTGAACGGTTATTTTTTGGCTTGCGCCCTTAAGAAAAATCTGTAAAATGCACTCCACAACGCCGGCATAGCTCAGTTGGTAGAGCAACTGACTTGTAATCAGTAGGTCCACAGTTCGAATCCGTGTGCCGGCACCATTTTCTTAGCCTCGCTTTTTAGTGAGGCTTTGATGTTTCTGGGTTTGGCATTTTTATATAGCTGTTTTTTGCCTTGAATACTCAGATCGCCTGTGCCGTCACCTGCACATATCTTACAATCCCATCCTGATATAACTTCTGACAAAGCTTTGCCGTCATCTGGATTTTAAACTGATCCAGTCTTTTGCCTTTTTGTTTCAATTTCTTTGAATTTAAATTCTGATTTACATAATCAGCAAAACCTGAAAATACCGCTTCGGACAGATCTTCAATCTGAATATTCTTAAATTCAAAATTTTCCAAACAATGATAAAGCTCATTTTTCAACATCAGGTTTTTTAAATTGACATCGGCGGATTTCAGCAGAAACTGATATTTACGCTTTTGCAGCGCATTCAAGCTGTTCCATTTTTCAGACAAGATCAGATGATGAAAGCCAATCCGTGCATTGGTGTTCAAAACACTGCATATCTGGTCGATAAGTTCGGGAACGGAACTATGATAGGCAGCATCCAGACATAGCACCACATCAAAGCGCTGGGAAAAATGTATGTCTTTTAAACGCAGGAAAGAAGCCGGATAGATGGCATTGAGATCAGGTAAATGCTGCTGAATATTCGCCACGCAAGCTGGCTGAAGTTCAACACCGGCCAGATATTGCACCTGATAGCGTTGCTGCCAGTGCAGCAGGCTGGCACCCTGGCCACAGCCCAGATCCAGCAATTTATCTTTTGAATTTAAACCGACCGTTTCTGCCAAGCGATCGGCCAAAGTTCGACAGGCAGCTACATAATCCTGCTGCCCTGTCTGCCAATAACCCAGATTGCTCCAGGGCAACTGCGACTGGTCTCCCAGCAACGACGCATCAATTGCATATTTATGTTGAGGAAGACGCTGACGAAGTGCCTGAAACCATTGCATCAATCAATAACCGAGTTGGGGTGCTACCTCGATCTTAGGTTTAAGTCCTTCAAATGGCAACGGTGCCCCCATAATTGCAGCAATTTTCATGGCAGAAGTCACTGCAGATTCCAAGATTGGTAAACCGTCCGATGACCATGAGCCGCAGTAGAACACTTTACGGTTCATTTCCAGATGACGATGCTGTAATTCCTTATTGAGAGCGATGGTATTGGCATCCACTACCGCACGGGTCAAGGTCACTGATGAAATCACTTTTTTCGGATCAATCTCAGTCACAGGACGCCAGGTCTGGAATACCGGAGATTTACCCACCAGACTCGGTTCAACCGCATTCAGCCAAACCGTAAATTGCTGACGGGTAAACTTGCGATCCATCATATAGCTGAGTACAGCCCAGTCCTTACGCTTCGGTGGCATCACGCTGCTATCACGGTGAATGACCAATTCGCCCTGTTCAAATTTGAATTTCTTTAACAGCTCGATATCGCGGCCAAACTGCTCATGATCCAGGAATTCATCAATATGATTGGTTGGTGTCGCCACCACGACGCGATCAAAGGTTTTCGACAGACCCGCTGCATTTTCTACCAGTACTTTGTCGCCCTGCTCTTTCACTGAGACAATTGGTGCACCACTTTCAATGTGAATGCCTTCAATCAGTTTGTCTACCAAAGCCGGAGTACCGCCCTGCATACGTAACAAGGCATCACCATCCGTTAGCTGACGCAGGAAAATCAATAGCGGTTTGGCTGGCCATTCACCAATAGTTTTCGGGTTACAGGTACAGATGGTATACAGCACCGGCATCACCGCACCATGCCAGAACACTTCTTCAATCTCATTGCGATTGATAAATTCTGCCAGGCTGATGTCCTGATTTTTGGATTTAAAGAATTTTGCCAAGGCTGTTTTGAGTTGCAGCAAACCTTTAACCAGACGCCAGCCATATTGCTGGATGCCTTTGCGGTTATTGATAATCGGAATATTACCGATCCGGCTACGTGACGTGGTTAGCCAGGTTTCTACCCGGTCTTCAAACAGCCAGCTACAGGCCATATAAGTACGTACCGGGTAAGTTTTAATGCCCAGATGAGTCGCCAGACTTAAGGTATTTTTCCACAGATAAGGATTCATCACACGTAAAGGTGCGTCAATGAGGCCTCCTTCAAATTCGAGACTATGACTGTCCATGCCGCGACCTTGAAGCGCTTCAAAAATAGTAATGCGATGTCCTGCGTCCTGAAGAATTCTGGCAGTAGCCAGTCCAGCCATGCCACTACCAATTACTGCGATATCCAATCTGATCATCCGTCATTGAAAAACTAAAAGAAATTATGAACCATGCTTTCAGCAAATAGGTTATTAAAATCTTCCAGAATACTTTTTTTTCGTAAGTCTAGGTTAACGCAACTTTACAAATAAATTACATTTTTTGAATAGCAAAAAACGTCTTTATATAGAGTGACTTAAACCGCCATTATATTTAAATATTTAAAAATAAATCTTTAAAAAACAAATGATTTAATTAACCGATTTTTTAATCATCGGTTTACAAAGACCGCAAAACACTCTATAATATGCAGCACAAGAAAGAGATAAATTCATAGAGATAAACAAAATGAATTTATCCCAGAAACTCGTAAAAACGACAAGAAATTCCAGCGCATTAGAAAAAAAGCCTCTGCTTGTGCAGAGGCTTCTTTGTTTTAAGACTGACTGTATTATTCGGCCTGTACCGCGATTTCACCAAATTTACCCTGATTAAAATCTTGAAATGCCTGAATAATTTCTTCCTTGGTATTCATCACAAATGGGCCATAGCCTTGAATAGGTTCATTCAGCGGCTCACCGGTCAAGAGCAGAAATTTAGTGTCCTGATAGGCCTGTAGCTGAATTTCAGGATCATCATCGCGCGCAAACATGACAATAGAGCTATCCAGGACTTTTTGACTGCCATTTACCATCTGCTCACCCGCCAGTACAACCAGCAAAGCATTATGTCCGGTAGGCACATGCAACGTAGTTTCATACTCCGCTTTTAGCTCGCCGTCCCAGACATTTACCGGACTAAAGGTATGTGCTGGCCCATGATGGCCTCCGAACTCTCCGGCAATCACCCGAATATGTCCTGCGCCCTCATCCATTTCAATCCGTGGAATCTCAGCTGCAGTAATGGCCTGATAACGTGGCGCGGTCATTTTGTCTTTAGCTGGCAAATTGACCCAGAGTTGAACCATTTCAAACAGGCCACCCTTTTGAGCAAAATCTGGAGAATGAAATTCTTCATGCACTACACCTGCGCCTGCGGTCATCCACTGTACATCACCGGTCTGTATCGTACCGCCACCGCCACTGGAGTCCTGGTGGGTCACTGCACCCTGATAAGCCAAGGTTACAGTTTCAAAACCACGATGCGGATGCGAACCTACACCATGCTGCTCAGTAGTCGATGCAAAATGATACGGCGCTGCATAGTCCAGCAGTAGAAATGGACTAATGGCCTGCCCCAGACGATCATAAGAAAACAGGTTTTTCACCGGGAAGCCGTCACCGACCCAGTGCATGTTTTGATTACGGTAGACACCAATGACTTTTTTCATCTTTTACTCCTATATACAATAGGATGAACATGCAGCCATTGTATGCTTTACAGGCAGTACTCGATACTAGGATACTGAAATGCAGTATCCCAAATATAAGACAATAGTAGGTTTAAATCATGAAAATTGTCACCAATAAATACTGAATTTTATTTTAATTTTCCCATTATTCTATTTTTGAGATTAACTGTCCCGGAACTTAGACTTAATTTGTCCTATTTTTATCTCTAACATGCAATCACCGCATGTCGCCATCAGTGGCTGATCTGCTCACCTGATTTCATTAGAGGAAAATAAAAATGGCAAAACCCTATGTGCGTTTAGACAAGGACAATGCAGCTGTATTGCTGGTCGATCATCAAACTGGCCTGCTATCGCTGGTACGTGATATTGACCCGGACAAATTCAAGAACAATGTGCTGGCACTGGCTGCAGCGGCAAAATATTTCAATCTGCCAACGATTCTGACGACCAGTTTTGAACAGGGTCCAAATGGTCCCCTAGTACCTGAATTGAAAGACATGTTCCCGGATGCACCGTACATTGCCCGTCCTGGCCAGATCAATGCCTGGGATAATGAAGACTTTGTCAAAGCAGTAAAAGCTACAGGTAAGAAACAGCTGATTATTGCTGGTGTCGTGACTGAAGTCTGTGTGGCCTTTCCTGCTCTGTCTGCACTGGAAGAAGAATTTGACGTATTCGTGGTGACTGATGCTTCCGGTACCTTTAACCATCTGACCCGTGACTCGGCATGGAATCGTATGTCTCAGGCGGGTGCGCAGCTGATGACCTGGTTTGGCATGGCTTGTGAACTGCACCGTGACTGGCGTAATGATATTGAAGGTCTGGGTACTTTATTCAGCAACCATATCCCAGATTACCGTAACCTGATCAATAGCTATAACCAGAACACAACACAGAAATAATCTGCTACAACTTAAAACAGCGGCCCATGGGTCGCTTTTTATTATAAAAATCAAATGAGATTTGGCTAGAAAATATATAGATCAAGAAAGATTTCCCCTATGATGGATATGGCATAAGCACAGGGCGATTGAGGTGAAACGTGCATTCTTTTGATGACTATTATTATTTCTACCTAGTGGTAAAGCATGGTGGTTTTAGTGCAGCCAGTGACGCGTCTGGCATCACCAAGTCCAAACTCAGTCGTCGTATTCTGGAACTGGAAGCACGTTTTAATGTCACCCTGATCCAACGTTCGACCCGGCATTTTAAAGTGACACCACTCGGTCAGGAGTTTTATCAGGAATGTGAAAAGCTGATTCAGCAGGTGGAATGTGCCCATAGTGTCCTGCTCAAGCAGAAAAGCGAACCGCAAGGTTTGGTCAAGCTCAGCTGCCCTTCAGTGATGATGCGTTTCCAGATTCGCCAGTTACTGAATGAATTCCTGAAAACCTATCCGCAGGTACAAGTCGAAATGGAAATCACCAGCCGCCGTGTCGATGTACTGCATGATGATATTGATCTTGCCATCCGCACCAACTTCGAGGCCAATGAAG
The DNA here is from genome assembly GCF_013417335.1 of Acinetobacter sp. YH16031. Classification (NCBI taxonomy): domain Bacteria; kingdom Pseudomonadati; phylum Pseudomonadota; class Gammaproteobacteria; order Moraxellales; family Moraxellaceae; genus Acinetobacter; species Acinetobacter sp. YH16031. Next base: position 68,503 of record NZ_VPED01000010.1, on the reverse strand, counting down.
ATTCCAGCATCGTGGTTCGGGATGTGATTAAAACAACGCATTGTCTGGTCGCCAGCCCGGAACTACTCAAGGGTCAACAGCTACAATATCCAACTGAAATTAATAATTTTCCTACTATCGTTCTCGGCACTCAAAAACAGCATTATCAGTGGCATCTACATCACACGACTAACAAGGAACAAATGGATATTCCACTGGAACCACGGATCAAAAGTAATGATCTGGCTGGTGTGTATTATTCTGCACTGGATGGCTTGGGCATTGCCGATCTGCCTTATTTAACCGTGGAAGAAGATCTGAAAGTAGGTCGCCTTATTCACGTCCTGCCAGAATGGTGTTCCAATATGGGTACTGTCCAACTGGTCTATGTCTCACGCAAAGGCCAGCGTCTGGTCATGGAAAAACTGATTGAACATCTGGTTGAAGGCTTGCGTGCTGCGGCAGAAGGTCACAGAGGTTATACCATTTAAGTTTATTATTTCAGTTCCGGTAGACAATAAAAAACCCAGCGCTGAGGGCTGAGTTTTTTCAACTTCGATAACGTGTTATCGAATTAGATTTTACCGACCAGGTCGATTGAAGGAGCAAGAGTCGCTTCACCTTCTTTCCATTTTGCCGGACATACTTCACCTGGGTGAGCGTGTACATATTGAGCCGCTTTTACTTTACGAAGCAGTTCTTGCGCGTCACGACCGATACCACCCGCGTTGATTTCAACGATCTGGATTTTACCGTCTGGATCGATCACGAAAGTACCACGATCCGCCAAACCATCAGCTTCAATCAGCACTTCAAAGTTTTTCGCCAAAGTCCAGGTTGGATCGCCAATCATTGGATACTGGATTTTACCAATCACGTCAGACGTGTCATGCCAAGCTTTGTGCGTGAAGTGTGTGTCGGTAGATACTGAGTAGATTTCTACGCCCAGTTTCTGGAATTCAGCATACTGATCAGCAAGATCGCCTAATTCTGTTGGACAAACAAATGTGAAGTCAGCAGGATAGAAGAATACTACAGACCATTTGCCTTTCATGTCCTGCTCAGATACTTCAATAAATTGGCCATTATGGTAAGCAGTTGCGTTGAATGGCTTAACTTCAGTATTGATTAAACTCATAAGTCTATTCCTATCTATTCGTGAAAGTGTGTGTTCATTTGATGTAGTTAAGAATACGCAAAAACCACTAATAGGTAAAACCGTAACTTTTCATAAAAACTATCGGTTTTTTAGATTTATAATTCCTTTTATTTTTATCTTTCTGATTTGTTTAATCGATTTTGGCGGATTCACTTTCTTGAAAATGCTGTATAGATTGCCAAGCCGATTTTGCCAAGGCTGCTGTATAGTGTTTAGGAAAGGTTTGGACTCGACCAGATAACCAGCTCCGGCAATAACTTTCAGTGGATCCAATGATTAGTGATATAAGCAATTCTAAGGGAACAGCTTGTAATTGACTGATATCTGCCTGCTGAGCCAGCCATTGTTTTAAGTCTTGATTGCGCTGCTGATTCGACTGCTGCAATTCCTCTTTGAAGTCACTATTTTGAACTGTATGATGCGCGGCATAAAGAAAGCGGGCAAAATCAGGATACGCTACGACCCAATCGATATAACTCTGAATCACCGCCTGTATGCCTTGTTCAATACCCTGAACTTGTGACAAAGCCTGCAAACGCTGCTCCGACTGATCTGTGAGCGCTGCAATATACAGTGCCGCAATGATCCCCTCCTTATTTTTAAAATGATGGTAGATCGCTCCTATGCTGGTATCGGCCTGATCACGAATCATTTCAATCGTAGTCGCAGCAATGCCTGTACGCAGAAATTCTGTCAATGAGCATTCCAGAATCTGACGTTTTAATAAAGCTCGTCTTCCTTTAAAAATCTTTTCCAGCAATTCCATGTTTTGCATCTTTAATATTTAAATCCTCTCTATTTTTAAAAGCAGGCTGGCAGCCTGATGTCTGGTTTTTGTCAGATGCGCCAATACAGAATAATATTCTGTATGAGAATATTATTCTGATTAAAAATAATATACAGGAAGTTATAGATGAGCCAAGCCCTAAAAATCTGGAAAAGCCTAGAAAATAAGCCAGCCGGTAAATATCTTTTTTCTAAATTACTTTGTCTAAAAGCCCCCTATTTCGGCAGTATTTCTCCACTATTTGAAGATTTAAAGCCTGGTTATTGTGCAGTGAGCATCAAGAAACATCGTGCCGTGCTGAATCATTTAGGCACTGTACACGCGATTGCCATGTGCAATATGGCTGAACTGGCAGGCGGCACCATGACCGATGCAACCGTTCCGAAAACTCATCGCTGGATTCCCAAGGGTATGCAGGTCGAATATGTCAAAAAAGCTACTACTGACCTAGTTGCGATTGCGACACCCGCCGAGCCTAACTTTATATGGAAGGAAGGCAGCGATTATCTGGTCAATGTAGAAATTAAAGATACTACAGAAGAAGTTGTGTTTCGGGCGGTGATCACCATGTGGGTCTCGGTGAAAAAATAAAAAGTTCTATAGATGAAGAAACCCGCCAAATGGCGGGTTTTGATGATGATTTACCTTTCTAATGTCGGGATTAGAACGGAAGATCATCATCCAGATCGGCTGCAGGTGCTGCTACTGGAGCAGGTGCAGACTTCGGCGCATAACCACCCTGGTTATTTTGGTTATTGTTGCCATAACCACCGCCCTGATTATTGTTAAAACCGCCTTGCTGAGGCGCTGAGCCATAACCACCTTGTGGATTATTGCCATAACCGCCACCCTGGTTATTATTATTAAAACGTGGCTGGTTAAAACCGTTATCGCCTTGCTCGCCTTGTGGACGACCAGAATCCAGCATTTGCATTTGCTCACCACGGATTTCCGTTGTATAGCGTTCTTGACCGCTTTGATCTGTCCATTGACGGGTACGTAATGAACCTTCGATATAAACTTTAGAACCTTTGCGCAGATATTGCTGTGCAATTTCACCTAAACGGTTATGCAGCACAATACGGTGCCATTCGGTTTGCTCTTTACGTTCGCCCGTATTTTTATCAGTCCATGAATCGCTGGTTGCGATAGAGAATTGAGTGAGAGAACCACCATTTGGGAAAGTTTTGGTCTCAGGATCTCGACCTAAAGTACCAACTAAAATGACCTTATTAACACCACGCATCAGACGTACACTTCCTATTTATTTCTATATTTTACTTTATAAGAGTTATGTTTAAATGGCTACCTCTTTACCTAACAAGTGCGTTAATTGTTGTCGCGAAACATCATCAACCTGCTGTTTATCGACCTTGACAAAGGCGACTTGCTGTTCAGACATGACCACAACCTCTTCAATACCACGAATCGCCAAAAGTTGAGAAGTCCATTCATCTGTTTGTTTACTCTCTGGCAGACGAAGCACGAGCGATGAAAGATAGCGTGGTTGAGCCAACCCAAAACTCATGAGCAGCCAAATTATAGCAATTGCCGATAAAATACTCCAACCGAGCGAAGTGTTGTTGAGTAACAACAATTGTCCACCGATAATCCCGCCAAAAAACGCGCCCAGAAACTGACTACTGGCATTCACGCCCATCGCAGTGGCTTTGGATTGAATCGGCGCTGCTTTGGATAGCCAGGAGGGCAGTAAGGCTTCCATAACGTTAAAGGCAATGAAGAACAGCCCCAATCCACCGATCAGCACATACTTGGATTCAAAGCCAAAAATCATGATCAGCAGACCCAGGATAATACCGCCAATCGCTGTCAGGAAAATGCTGCGCATCTTGCGGTATTTTTCTGCCAGTACAATGCTCGGAAAAGCAAAGAATAGACTGACGACCAGCAGCGGCAGATAAACCCAACCATGGCTCGATAATGGCAGTTCAGCAACTTCAATCAGTTGCGATGGCACATAAATAAACATCGCTGTAAGCAGCAAATGCAGGGTAAATACTGAAATATGCAGACGGTTCAGATCCCCCATTTTCAAGACCTGTTTCAGCTGCTCCAGATAACCTTGCTGAAAATTTTTATGATGACGGGTAACTTTAGGAACCATCAATAGCATCGCAATCGCAGCCAGTCCCATCACTGTGGTCACCCAGAACAGACCGGAAATGCCGACCAATCCTGTCACCCATGGCCCCATGGTAAAGGCCACCACAAAGGACAGGCCGATACTCATGCCCATCACCGCCATGGCTTTCATGCGGTTTTCTTCACGGGTCACATCGGCCAGTAAGGCCATTACCACTGCTGAAACTGCTCCACCACCCGCAATCGCACGACCAATGATCACGCCATAAATGGTGTCAGACATTGCAGCAATCGCGCCACCTAGAGCGAATAGCAACAAGCCTAAAACCACCAGTGGCTTACGGCTATAGCGGTCTGCAATCAGGCTAAACGGAATCTGTAAAATAGCTTGTGTCAGGCCATAAATACCCACCGCCAGACCAATCAGTGCCGGCGTAGCATATTCATATGACTGCCCTGCTACAGAGAATACAGGGATGATCATAAACAACCCCAGCATGCGCAGTGCGAAAATACTGCTCAGGGCAAAGGTCGAGCGACGTTCTAAGGCATTCATCATAAAGTCTGGCGATCGAGTTAGTTAATCTTGATGCGCAGATTATAGGCCATTCCACTCAAAGGAATGCATGAATTTTATTTGAAATAAAGATGAGGACTATCTGAAAAATAAAAAAGCGTAGCCGGAGCCACGCTTCTGTTCAGTGATCACAGGACTATTTGCCTGCTTTTAATAACTGACGCTTGGTATATTGAATCGAAGCAATGACTGCCCAGATAATGAAAGCCACACCGATCAGACCGGTCACTACTTCAGGAATATGTACACCGGTACTGCTTGCCAGCATGATAAATGCCAGAGCACCAATCGCATAGTGCGCGCCATGTTCCAAATAGATATAGGCATCCAGCGTGCCTTTATCGACCAGGTAAATGGTCATCGAACGCACAAACATCGCACCGATGGCCAAGCCTAACATGATGATTACCACGTCAGACGTAATCGCAAAGGCACCGATTACACCGTCAAAACTGAAAGATGCATCGAGTACTTCCAGATAAAGAAAACCACCAAAACCGGCTTTCACCACACCAGTCGGTACACCTTCAGCATCGTGACGAACGGCATTACCCTCTTTGTCTACTTCCGGTTCCCCGCCCAGCATATGGCTTAGGACCTGTACCCCGATATAAATCACGATCCCCCAGATCCCGGCCAGAATAACATCCAGACGTTTTGCTTCTTCGACCTGAAAATCCATGATTAACAAGGCAATCAGGGTAATAAAGACTGACATCGCCGGAACATTCGCCAGATGCGCCAGACGGCGTTCCAGCATGCGGAACCAGTGGGTGTCTTTTTCTTCATCCAGGAAGAAGTTCAGAAATACCAGCATCAGGAAGGCACCACCAAAGGCAGAAATCTCGGCATGATGTGCCATCAGTTTGGCCGAATATTCTTTTGGTGCATTTAAGGCGAGCTGCACCACTTCCATAAAGCCCATATCCGCAGTTACGGCCACAATGACCACCGGGAAAATCAGGCGCATCCCGAAAACTGCAACCAGAATCCCGACCGTCAGGAAAATCATTTTCCAGAAATGATCCCAACCGCGCAGGACGGATGCATTGACAACCGCGTTATCAAACGACAACGACACTTCCATAATCGCCAGAATAGCGGTGATGGTCAGTGCTGTGAACATGGTTTGCAGGCCCGCTTCCGGACCATGGGTAAATCCCCAATAAGCAGACAAACCAAGGCACACGATCGAAAATACGATTGAGAAACCAAAGTGTTTCAACATATATATCGACCTTAGATAAATTTCATTAAATGCATTTCTTTAAATGTAGAGAAATACTAAAACTCAAAGTTGTCCCAATTATGAAACTTTTGCCGCATAAACCAAAGCACTTCCTGAACCATTTTTAGGTATTTTCTGCTTTTCAGATTTGCTGATCTTTTAAACAGATTTATCTTTGCTATAGTGCTGGAGGTTTTGACTTCAACTGCTAAGGATTTCAGTATGAGTTTCTCTCAAGACGTATGGCAACGTAATCTCGGACTTTATCAAAAGACATTGGCGCTGCCTTTTAACCAGCAACTGGCGCAGGGAACATTAAATCGTGAAGCTTTTAGTCATTATGTAATTCAGGATGCACATTATCTGCTGGCCTATGGCCGTGCGCTGGCGGTGTGTGCAGCCAAAGCTTTTGAAGCAGATGACGTAATCCAGTTTAGTGAAGCAGCTAAAACTGCCATTGTGGTCGAACGTAGCCTGCATGATGGCTTTATGCAGGATTTTGGCATCAGCAAAACCCAATTCGAAAACACACCTTTGACTCTGGCCTGCCATCATTACACCTCTTATTTACAGGCAACGGCTTGGGCAGAAAGTTATCCGGTGGTTCTGGCTGCCCTTTTGCCATGTTTCTGGATCTATGCGGAAGTGGGTAAGGATATTGTCGATAAGGTAGCGCCGAATAACCCGTATCAGGCCTGGATTGATACCTATGCCGGGGAAGATTTTCATACAGCGGTACGCAATGTAATTGCTACTGTAGATCGGGTGGCAGCGCGGGTCGATGCTGATACTCTGGAAAAAATGCATCAGGCCTATACCCATGCAGCACGTCTGGAATGGCTGTTCTGGGACAGTGCCTATGAACAGCGCCAATGGCCAGGTCTGGATGATTAATTTTAGTTTCTATTGACTAAGCCCTGTCCAATGCAGGGCTTTTTTATTTTTAAACCAAATCCTAAATGATGGAAAGTGAAGCTAATTTTGATGTCGTTATGCATCATGAAATTTTATCTATTAGATGTTTGGAAAAGAGCAAATCTAATCTACGTTTTCCCCCAGTTGCTTTAGTACTGATCTTTTGACCAATATCCGACACAACTTGACGTTTAAAATACTTTTATTTGCACTTGAACATTTTTCATTCGGTATCATATAAAGGTTTTTGATGAATTTTCTAGGATCATTGCATGAGCCAAAGTCACATCCGTATTCGAGGTGCACGTACCCATAACCTGAAAAATGTGAACCTTGATATTCCACGCGACAAGTTTGTGGTGATTACGGGACTGTCTGGTTCAGGTAAGTCCTCATTGGCATTCGATACGTTGTATGCGGAAGGTCAACGCCGTTATGTAGAATCTTTGTCTGCCTATGCGCGTCAATTCCTTTCGCAAATGGAAAAGCCGGAAGTTGATTCGATTGAGGGCTTAAGCCCGGCCATTGCTATCGAACAGAAGTCGACCAGTCATAACCCGCGTTCGACTGTAGGTACCATTACCGAAATCTATGACTATTTACGTCTGCTCTATGCACGTGTAGGCACACCTTACTGTCCGGAACACGATCTGCCTATGGTGGCACAGACCGTAACTGAAATGGTCGATGCGGTTAAAGAACTGGAAGAAGGCACTGCGCTGTTATTGTTAGCGCCTGTCGTTCGTGAACGTAAGGGTGAGTACACAGCGCTATTTGAACAACTGCAAAGCCAGGGCTTTGTGCGTGCACGTGTCGATGGCGAGATCATGGAAATTGATCCGCCACCCGAGCTGGACAAAAAGAAAAAACATACTATTGAAGTGGTAGTTGACCGCTTTAAGGTACGTGATGATCTCGGTAACCGGATTGCGGAAAGTTTTGAAACTGCATTGCGTCTCGGTGGTGATATTGCGATCCTGTCCTGGATGAAAGGTGAAAATGATGATCGCGTGTTTTCTGCCAAACACTCCTGTCCGGAATGTGACCGCGCTGTGGCTGAACTGGAGCCACGCCTGTTTTCATTTAACAATCCCTTCGGGGCCTGCCCGGTCTGTGATGGTCTGGGCACCCGTAGCCATTTCAGTGCGGACAAACTGATTCCCAATCAGGAAGTCAGCATCAGCCAGGGTGCGATTCGTGGCTGGGATCGTCAGCGTCCATATTATTATGGCATGCTGCAAAAAGTAGCCGAGCATTTTGGTTTTTCTCTGGAAACGCCTTGGAATGAACTGGATGCCAATACCAAGAAGAAATTCCTTTACGGTACCGGCAAAGAAAAAATTGACCTGAGCTATATTGATGAACGTGGTCGCCGTCATAACCGGGTGATGCCATTTGAAGGTATCTTGCCGCATCTGGAACGCCGTTACCGCGAAACCGAAAGTAATTATGTCCGTGATGATCTGGCGCAGTATCTCTCTAATGCTGCCTGTGATGCTTGTGATGGTTCACGTCTGAATGAAATCTCGCGTAATGTGAAAATTCTGGACAAGACCATTGCCGACGTTACCCGCATGTCGATTGGCGATGCCGAGAGCTATTATCAGGGGATTAATCTGGAAGGTGCGCGTGGTGAAATTGCGGACAAGATTTTCAAGGAAATCCGTGAACGTCTGCACTTCCTGGTATCTGTCGGTCTGAACTATTTGAGTCTGTCCCGTTCTGCCGAAACCTTGTCTGGTGGTGAAGCACAGCGTATCCGTCTGGCCTCACAAATTGGTGCTGGCCTCATGGGTGTGATGTATGTGCTGGATGAACCTTCAATTGGTCTGCATCAGCGTGATAATGATCGTCTGTTACAAACCCTGATTCGTCTGCGTGACCTCGGTAATACTGTTTTAGTGGTCGAACATGATGAAGATGCCATTCGTGCCGCAGACCATATTATTGATATTGGTCCGGGTGCCGGTGTGCATGGCGGTCATGTGATTGCAGAAGGTACCTATCAGGAACTTGCTGAAAACAAAGATTCCCTGACCGGTAAATATCTGTCTGGCAAACTAAAAATTGAAGTACCGAAAAAACGGGTTCAGCCACCAAAACCGGAAGAACAGATCAAGCTAATGGGTGCTGCCGGGCATAACTTGAAGAAAGTCGATCTGACCATTCCATTGGGAATTATGACTTGTGTCACTGGCGTTTCAGGTTCTGGTAAATCTACATTAATTAACCGGACTCTGTTGCCACTGGCAGCGACCCAGCTGAATGGTGCAACCACGCTGACTGCCGAGAAGTTTGATTCGATTGATGGTCTGCAATTTCTGGATAAAGTGGTTGATATTGACCAGAGCCCGATTGGCCGTACACCACGTTCGAACCCAGCAACTTATACTGGTTTGTTCACTCCGATTCGTGAACTGTTTTCACAGACTCAGGAAGCCAAAGCACGTGGTTATACCGCTGGCCGTTTCTCGTTTAACGTGAAAGGCGGACGTTGTGAAGCCTGTGAAGGTGATGGCATGATCAAGGTGGCAATGCACTTCCTGCCTGATATGTATGTGCCGTGTGATGCCTGTCATGGCAAACGTTATAATCGTGAAACGCTGGAAGTGAACTACAAAGGTAAGAATATTTCCGATGTATTACAGATGACCGTTGAAGATGCCATGCATTTCTTTGATGCGATTCCAGTGATTCATCGTCGTCTGGAAACCTTGCATCAGGTCGGTCTGGGTTATATCCGTCTGGGTCAGTCAGCGACGACCCTTTCTGGTGGTGAAGCGCAGCGCGTGAAACTGGCACGTGAGCTGGCCAAACGGGATACCGGCAAAACCCTGTATGTACTGGATGAACCAACGACTGGTCTGCATTTCCATGATATTGCCAAGCTGCTGGACATCCTGCATGAGCTACGCAATAAAGGGAATACCATTGTAGTGATTGAACATAACCTGGATGTGATCAAGACTGCGGACTGGGTGGTAGATCTTGGGCCTGAAGGTGGTGCGGGTGGCGGTATGATTATCGCGGAAGGTACTCCGGAAGATGTTGTGAAAGTTAAGGCTTCACATACAGGGAAATTCTTAAAGCCGTTATTGAAGTAATTTTATTCTCTCCAACCCTCCTTTTTCAAAGGAGGGAGTGCCCCTTTTTTTAGAAGAGGGGCTTTTATTTTTGACTATGCGATTGAGCGAATATTTTCAGCCAATTGTGCCAGCGTTTGATCATCCGCCCTTCGAGCATCATGTAATGAAATATATCCCTCATAAGCATCAAAATACTTATCGATCGAAGAATTAATTGGCTGCCAGTTTTCATGGGTATTTTTAGTCTGATGCATTGGAAATAGCTTGGCATGCACATGATCGACGCCAAATCCCTCAAACACCATTGCTGTTCGGCCAACGTCATCAAAATAACGATCCAATTTTAGAGCTACCTGCTTGGTATATAAAACCAGATTTGTCAGCACCTGGTCACTCAGTTCAAAGGCATAGCTGGAATAATGCTGTTTTGGAATCACCACGCTTGCGCCCAATGTATTGGGAAATATAGTAAGAAATGCCATAAAATCATCATTTTCATCGATTAAATGACATGGCAATTCCCCTTTTACCATTTGACAGAAAATACAATTTTTACTCATTTTAAGATCCCCTAAATTTTTATATTTTTTAAAAACTTCAATGAAATTTACTTTATTTTTTAACAATATAAATTATAAAATTATGACTCTTCAGAATGTTTAGCTTAAAAAATTCAGTTAAGTGGTTTAAACCTCAGCCACGACATTGCGTCCTTTCGCTTTAGCCTTAAATAGCGCGTCATCAGCCTGTTCCAGCAAAGCGATCCATGACTCTGCACCAATCGCCACCCCAATACTCACCGATACATGAATATCTTCATCAGCTGCGGTCAGAATAGAATGTTCAGCGACTTCGGTCCGGATTTTATTCGCCAGCATAAAAGCGTGCTGCATCTCGATATTTTCAATCAGGACCAGAAACTCATCACCGCCATAACGAACCAGCAGATCCGAAGCTCGAACATTGGCTTTTAAGCTCTCTGCAACCAGTTGAATAACCTGATCACCAATAATATGCCCATATTGATCATTGACCTGTTTGAAATGATCAATATCGATAATCATCAGGCAGGTTCGCTTAAACTGGGTCGGATGCGCTTCCATAAAACGGATATATTCATCGAGCGCAAAACGGTTAGCCAGTCCGGTCAGGGAATCGGAATGGGCAATATTTTTCAGTCGAAACTCTAATGCTTCACGCTCTTGCAGCATGTGCTGCAGTTTTTGAATTGCTGTAAATAAGGATTCAGTAGGCCGGTCTATTTTTAGTTTTGATTGTGTTTGCTTCCGTTCAGACCCAGTGGACAAATCAAATAAAATTTTACGTGCGCGAATTAAAGGAATAAAGATGCGTTTACGCGCAAAAATCATGGTCAAAATTGCCGTAATCAGGGAAATTCCAGATAAGGCCACCGTCCAGATCAAATGATTCAGACTGTGGCGCATTTCCTTAATAGCCACATCTTTGGTGTATTGCAGTAAATAGTTCTGCAAATCAATCACTGTTGTAAATTTATCTACAATAGCTTCAGTCAGCTGGGTTCCAGTTAAATAATAAGGACGCTGCTGGCGGCTATCTTCAATCAGTCGCTCCACAATCGGTAAACCTTGCTAGATAAATTCAGTTCCGACCCGCTGATGTAAACGAATAAATTCATCGGTTTTGTCCTGAACAGGCTGTAGAGTATCAATAATATCCCAGAGGTAGCGTACCTGATGCTGGACCTGCAAGGAACGGGTAATGTTTTGCTCTGGAATCTGGGTTCCAAATGTCACATGAGCCATGACATTTGACGCTACCCGACCCGATTGATCCCTGAGATCAGATAAAAACAGGATTTCACTCATGTAATTATCCAAACGGGCAGATGGCGTAGCAGAGGCAATCACTACCCCTTTCAGAATTTTACGACTGCTATCCCAGGTACTAAACATGGCAAGAATGACCTGATCCATTTCCTGTGCAGTACGTTCCGGGCGAGGTATCTGAGTATAGAGATCGACCTGCTTACGCCCATATTGCAGACTAGGCTTTAACTCAGATAAAAGTTGCTGGCTTAGGTGATTAAAACCGACCTAATCGAGTGCCTGAGCTGTAATCTGCATCTGTTGATCGACTTCCTGACGGTAATCGCTTAACTCCTGCTGATGTTTGACAAATTCCTCAACCGAGCTGGACATTACTTTGTTGGCGGGTGCCCGTTCCCGGGAGATTTTATTGGAGAGATCGGTGACCTGTTGTAAGGCATCAAGCTGCTGATAGGTTTGTTTTGATTTTAAATAATGTTGAGTACTATCAATAATCAAGGGAATACAAATACACAATAAACATAAAATAATGATCGACATCGACCAGTACAGATGTTTGCTGATTTTCTCAGAGCGCAAAGTATTCATCTTGATTTTTAGTCCTTCACATGGATCAAGAACTCCCCATTTAATAGTAGATAGATTATACAAATAAACGTCTACTCATCATCAATATTTCTTCCCAATTACTTTGATTTTCAGAAGGTTTTTCTTATGTTCTTAAAGGTTTTAGCTCTTTATATTTTCAGGATTTTCCATCTATTATCACTAAAACATAAATAGGAATGAAAATTTCATAATTTAAAATATAAGAAAATTAAAAAACTCGCTTTCTGAACTATTTACACGTGCAACAATTAGGTGCATAATGCACCGCATTAGGGCGAGTTAAATTATTCCTCAGCAGATTTTTTGATTTACCCGCAAATTTTGGCGAAAAAACCTCAATTCTTTATAGAAATTGAGGTTTTTTTTTCAATTTTATAAAATAAGGCTAGTTTTAAATTGAATTAATGCACCATTAATGTGCATTTAAGAATCATCTTTGACGGCTTTCTATACTTGTTTTTTTAATCTTCTTTTATGAAGTAATTCGTAAACTGATGCTTCTAAAAAATTCAGGCAAAAAAAAGCCCAACCTTGGGGAAAGCTGGGCCGATAAAAACAAAAATATGTGGAGAATCAGTCAAATTATCATGTAAAAACATGAACTCTAACCTGATTTTTTTATTATCAGTCAATTTGGTAACAATGTAAAGCCCATTAATTTACTAGGATTTATGACATATCACAATTTATAGACAAAACAGTGAAATACATCACATTATAACCCTGATTTTGTCGCTAAACCGATCAATTCTTTCATAAATTTGTTTTATATTACAGTTTTTACTCCTTTCTTAAATCCAGTGTGATAAATGTGATTATTACCATGATAACTAAATTGGTTTTTTGAATTAAAATCCACTATTCAACTTAATTAAACAATCAAAAAATCCTTTATTAATTCATTTTCCTGATTAGATCTAACAATTTATTTTGTATACAACATTGTTATTTAAGCTTTTTTCTAAAATAACTAAATTTTCTAATTAAAAGACTATTAAACAAAATCAATACAATGATTTTGCACAAAAAAATAGCAATTTTAAATCAGATTGACTTAATAAATTGTTACAATACAATACGTTTCTGTTGTACATCTTTTGTAACAAAATGGTAAATATCATGAAAAAACTCGGTTTAGCCACTGCTTTATTATTAGCCATGACCGGTGCTCAAGCATATCAATTTGAAGTTCAAGGTCAGTCAGAGTACATCGACAACACTGCGAATGACAAAGACTTCACTGGCGCTGTTCAAGGTACTTACTACTTCAAAGATGTAGACGCTTCTAAAGGTCCTTTAGCTGAAGCTGCTTTCATCAACCAGGCATCTAATGTTTCTGCTGCTTATACATACGGCGAAAACGGACAAGAATCTGGCAATCGTACTGTACACCATACTTTTGGTGCAAAAGGTGAAGCTTACATCCCAACTAAAGTTGTTCCTACTTATGCAAGCGCTTCTTATAGCCATACTATCACTGATAGCAAAGCTGGTAACCCAGATGACAATGGCGACCGTTATGCATTAGAAGTAGGTGTACTTCCTATTCCTAACTTCCTGGTAGCTGTAGGTTACACAAGCGTTGCAGACCAAACTTCTTATGACGCTTTCAACATGTTCAACAACGGCGTTGCTAAAGCTGCTATTGAGTCTCAAACAATCGCTGACGACCAAGATGCAATCACTGCTCGTACTAAATATGTAGGCGCAATTGACGGCACTAACATGTCACTTGGCTTCGAAAGCGGCTTGGTTTACGGTGAAGATACTGCTTACAACTTAGGTACTACTTTGTACATCAACCCTAAATTAAGCGTTGGTGCATCTTATATGGAATCTAGCTACGCTAACTCTCCAGACAAAGCTTGGGGCGCAAACGTAAACTACTTCATCACTCCAGCAGTTGCTGTAGGTGCTAGCTATGTGAACTCAAACTACGAAGCAAACCTCGCTCAAAATGCTGTTGTAGTTCGTGATACACAAACTGTAGGCTTAAATGCTAAATTCCGTTTCTAATTTCTGAATTAGTTACTGAATAAAAAAGGACGCATCAGCGTCCTTTTTTATTGGATCAAATATTTATTCTGGAGAACGGACCAAACTTAAAAAATGCAAATGGCGTTCATATTGGTCAATGATGTCCTGGATTAAATCTTCCTGAGTCCATTCCATCACATCATAATTTTGCCCCCCTTCCCTTAAAAAGACTTCTGCCTGATAAGATTGCGGAGAATCTGCATCCGGCATAAAGCTCGGTGCTAAAGTCTGGGTAGCAATGACCTGATAAATAAAGTTCATTTCATTCTGATGATCGACACGTAACTCGATCCCATCTTCCAGTTTAAAGATTTTCACCTGGATGTGACGACGTTTCAGTTCAGCCTGAAAACTGTTAAAGGCTTTGCTGACCATCGTATCAATATAATCACGTACTTCATCATGCGTATGCGGATAATGCATAATTAAACCGAGTCGCTGTTGCCAGCTGCGCGGGTTCTGAATGGCCCGTGGGGTAATGCGTGCAGCTTGTAGCGCATGCATTTTCATTACATCCAGATGCAGGGCCTTAATCAGTCCCCAGCAAATCAGCAGCATAATGAATGTGAACGGTAAGGCACTCATAATCGTAGCCGACTGCAGGGCTTCCAGCCCGCCTGCCAGCAACAGAATGATGGCCAATAAAGCCATTAACACGGTCCAGAACAGACGCTGCCAAGTCGGTGAATTCTCGGTTTTAGCCGTGAGATAATCCGTGACTAATGATCCTGAATCTGCTGAAGTGACAAAGAACAGGATAACCAATACCGTAGCAATAATACTGGTGACTGAATTAAATGGCAGATTACCTAAAAATTCGAACAGCGCTACAGAGGAGTCACGTTGTACTGCCTCAAGCAGATTAGTATTGGCTTCATGCATGATACTGAATAATGCAGCATTGCCCATAAAGCCCATCCAGATCAGGGTAAATCCGGTAGGAATCAGTAGAACCCCAACAATGAACTCACGGATACTGCGGCCTTCGGATACTCGGGCAATAAACATCCCGACAAATGGCGACCAGGAAATCCACCAGGCCCAATACATAATGGTCCAGCCACCAATCCAGCCACTAGGCTGATAGGCATACAGATTAAAGGTCATACTGAACAGGTTTGCAACATACTGGCCAGAGTTTTGAATGGTGGTCTGCAGAAGATAGATGCTTGGACCGGTAACAAAAACAAAGATGAGTAGCAGTAAGGCAAGCAGCAGATTCAGTTCAGCCAGACGTTTGATGCCCTTATCCAAACCAAAAAATACGGACATTGATGCCATTACAGTGACTGCGATAATCAAAATAACCTGAGTACTGGGTGTCTGCTCAACTCCAAATAAATAATTCAGTCCGGAGTTAATTTGGGTTACCCCAAAACCTAAAGTTGTCGCAACGCCGAACACCGTCCCTAAGGTGGCAAAGGTATCTACCCCGTCTCCGATCGGGCCATGAATCCGGTTGCCGATTAGTGGATATAAGGCGGAGCGAACTTTTAAAGGCAGGTTATGTCGATACGCAAAATAGGCCAATGACAGACCTACAATGGTGTAAATCGCCCAAGCATGCAGGCCCCAGTGGAAGAAGGTCACGCGAATAGCCTGCTGTGCGGCCAGTACAGTTTCCGGGTCACCAGCAGGTGGCGTAACATAATGCATAACCGGTTCGGCAACCCCGAAAAACATCAGGCCGATCCCCATGCCTGCGGTAAACAGCATGGCAAACCAGGATGCCTGGCTATATTTTGGCTGACTATGGTCGGGCCCGAGTTTAATTTTCCCCATATCGGACAGGGCAATATAAATCAGAACAATCAGGAAGATCGCCACGGAGAGGACATAAAACCAGCTAAATGAAGTGGTAATCCACGCATTCATTTGCTTGGTCAACAGGTCAAATGAATCAGGTGCCAGTATTACCAGTCCCAAAAAAATGGCGATAATCACCACTGTACTAATAAAGACATTCGGATTGATATTGGCAAACCAAGATGAAGGTTTGGAAGGCATAGATCCCCCATTTTTTAATAGATTGAATGCCGGGAGGCTTGAATCATTATTGATAAGTAAAAACATTCTGATCGAGAGAATTACGATCAAAGATACGTTTTGGACCTTAAGATTTTAAAATATTCAGGAAAATAAAGCCGTTAAGTTACTGTAACCAAGCTATACAGCTCTGTACGTTCTATTCCTCAGGCTTTCTATGCTTATGTTGTATATGAGTCTGTTTAGGAAGATGGGAAATATACTGTAAGGCAATCAGACGCGAGACTATTAAGGCCAGATACATCACCCCGACAAACATCTGGATAATGGCTAGCATCCGTGCGACCGGACTGACCGGCATCACATCAGACAATCCTGTAGCAGACTGCACACTAAAGCTCAGAAAGAGCAGATCCAGCCACGGCTGATAAGCTTTTAAATCTGGGTCTGAAAAACTGTAAGGTACCCATAATTGGCAAATGCTATAGAGAAAAGCAAAGCCCCAAGCCAGTAATGTAAAGACCGCTCCCGCTGCAAACAGCTCATCCTTGGTCAGGTAGCGGTCATGAAACATATAACGTAACAGGCCATACGCTGCACTGAAATAGGCACTGGCTTCAAACAGATGCGCGATGATCATGATCCAGGTATAGCGTAGTCCCAGCACAATCAACGACGAAAAGAAAATAGCCCCTGCAACAAAGATGAGTCCCAGAATGGTAAACATCGGAGTCTGACGAATTACCTTGGCAATCACCAGCAAGACCACCACCCCCAGCATCCATGTACCCGCGCGATAAGACACGCTGTCATAACTCAGCATCGACAGGATCAGAATCAGTAATTGTAGGCATAGCAGCCAGGCAGAAGGCAGATACTTAAAATGGGTCCAGAATCGTAGCAGAGAGTGCTTCATGAGATTTGTCTTGATGTCCTGTCGAGCATCATTATTGTTATCGCTGGCTTAACATAACATGATCTGGCTGATGGTTAGAAACAGGATTGTATAAAAATCATTGAAATCTCAGTTAAAAATGAGAATGTTCTACTTAAGATTGACTTTCCAAAAGTCCTCCTCTCCATTTGATAGCTCAAGTATTTTATCGCTATAAAAAAAGCCCCCATCAGGAGGCTTTTTTAGGACATCAGATCTTAGTGATCAGATGCACCTGAGATCCCAATACCTGTTTGTGAACGAACAAACTGTGCATCGAAAGCTTTGCGTTCTGCCTGTGCTTTCACTGAGCGGTCTGTAATGGAGAAGAACCAGCAGCAGAAGAAAGACAATGGCATTGCAAATAATGCAGGACCATTAAATGGAACGACTGGTGTATCTGAAATTGCGAAAGTATCTACCCAAACTGCTTTAGACAGTACGATCAGTACTACCGCAGTCACCAGACCAACCACGCCACCAATGACAGCACCACGTGTAGTCAGGCCTTTCCAGAACATAGACAGTACCAGTACCGGGAAGTTGGCACATGCGGCTACCGAGAATGCCAGACCCACCATGAAGGCAACGTTTTGCTTCTCGAACAGGATTCCCAGGATCATCGCAAAGATAGCAAGACCAAGAGTCGCAATTTTAGACATGCGCAGTTCAGATTCAGGTGTAGTACGGCCTTTCTTGAATACGTTTGCATACAAGTCATGTGAAATTGCTGAAGCACCTGACAAGGTCAAACCTGCAACTACCGCAAGAATGGTTGCGAATGCCACTGCAGAAATAAAGCCCATGAACAGGTCACCACCCACAGCATCTGCCAGGTGAACCGCAGCCATGTTGTTACCACCCACCAGCTCTAGCTTGCCTGTGATTGCCATTTTCGCAACATCCAGGAACTGCGGATTATTCGCTACATATAGAATCGCACCGAAACCGATAATGAAGGTTAACAGGTAGAAGTAACCGATAAAACCTGTCGCAACAACCACTGATTTACGTGCTTCTTTAGCATCTTTGACCGTAAAGAAACGCATCAGGATATGTGGCAGACCTGCTGTACCAAACATCAGCGCCAGACCGAGAGAAATCGCATCGACCGGATTCGAAGCCAGATTACCCGGACCCATAATCTTGGTTGCATCTGCAAGGCTCAGATCATGTACTTTAGAGAAAACCTGAATCGATTGTTCAAACATATTGGTGAAACTGAAACCTACGCCTTTCATGACCATGAAAGCCATAAACGTCGCACCAGACAACAGCATTACTGCTTTAATAATCTGTACCCAAGTGGTCGCCAGCATGCCACCAAACATTACGTAGGCCATCATCAGAAGACCAACAATCACTACAGCAATATTATAGTTCAGACCGAAAAGTAATTTGATCAACTGACCTGCACCCACCATCTGTGCGATCAGGTAGAACGCCACCACAACCAGTGAACTTAATGCAGCCAGAGTACGCACCGGTTTTTCTTCCAGACGGAACGACACTACATCAGACAGGTTAAATTTACCCAGGTTACGCAAACGTTCTGCCACCAGGAATAAAACGATTGGCCAGCCCACCATGAAGCCTAGTGAGTACAGCAGCCCGTCAAAACCTGACAGGAACACCATCGCGGAAATACCGAGGAAAGATGCTGCAGACATGAAGTCACCAGCAATGGCCAGACCGTTCTGGAAGCCAGAAATCCCGCCGCCGGCAGTATAGAAATCATTAGTATTTGTGGTTTGTTTGGCAGCCCATTTGGTAATAAATAAGGTTGCTCCAACGAAAATCACAAACATGATAATCGCGTGCCAGTTGGTCGCTTGCTGCTCCGCAGCACCCAGATCTGGTCCAGCAAATGCCATTGCCGAGCTGAGCAAGGTCAGCGCTGCAGCAGCAAGCGCTTGATATGAAATCCCTTTCATCTTAGTGTTGCCCCTTTTCTTTTGTAATCGCTTCCACTTCCTGAATTGCTTCTCTGTTCAGCTGATCAAGTTTGTTATTGGCAATGTAGGAATACACCCAGCACAATATAAAAGACAAAATAATGATACCGATACCTAGAGGTACACCCCAGGTCGTTACACCGCCAGAAATTGAAGACAATAGAAATTCTTTGTTGTAGCCAACAAGCAACATGAAACCGACATAGACAAATAGCATGATGCCGGTTAAGGTCCAGCTCAGCGTACTTTTTCTACGTACCATTTCTTTGAATTTGGGATTCTGTAGAATTCTTTCTACTTGTGCCTCATCCATAGTTACACTCCTGTAGCCCCACCATGGGCTTACTATTTTTTAATTCGAATTATCACTGTTGCAAAATAACAACATTTAGAATGACTTGTAATTTAGACTTTGGTCGTTAAAAAATGATCAATTTAAACTGCTGAGTGCATGATGCGGTATCATAGCGTCATGCACAGTACACATCAGGCTATATGAACAGTTGGCTCATCATAGGGGTGCTCGCCCTCTATATCACTTTACTCTTTACTTGCGCTTTCTATGGGGAAAAACATGCCAGCCGGCTGAGTACTCGTGGCCGCATGCTATTGTTTAGTTTAACTTTAGGCGTCTACTGTTCTTCCTGGACATTTTATGGCGCGACCGGTGCTGCGGTTCGTGAAGGAATTATTTTCCTGCCGATCTATCTTGGTCCCCTGCTCTTTGTCGCGATTGGTTACGATATCTGGCGCCGTCTGGGACGGGTACGCCAGCATCATGCGATTTCCTCTATCGCCGACTTCGTCGCTGCACGTTATGGTAAGAGTGGGCCTCTGGCTTCGCTGGTCACCATTCTGGCGGTGATTGCCATCATTCCCTATCTGGCTTTGCAGTTACGTGCAATTGCCTTGAGTGCGGCGGTCATTCTGGAACCTTCAGCCGGGATTGCCAGTACCACCAATAGCGTACTGTTCCTGACTGGCGTCCTGGCGATTCTGGCGATGATTTTCGGTACCCGGCAGATTGCTAACACCGAACAGCATGGCGGTCTGATGCTGGCTGTCGCCTTTGAGTCTTTTGTTAAGTTATTTGCCTTGCTGGCCGTAGCCTGTTTCTTTATTTTTGAAGCACCAGAGAATCTGCCTCAGATCAGTAGCGATATCCAGTCTACCTTCCATGATGTACAGCTGTTTGGCGTACCGGAAAGTTTCTGGGTACAGACCCTGTTGGCTGCACTGGCGATTATCTGCTTGCCACGTCAATTCCACGTAGCAGTGGTCGAACTGCGCGATGAAAAACATATCCGTGGTGCACGGCGCTGGTTTGCCATTTATCTGATTCTGACCACACTGGCAATTATCCCGATTGCCAGCTGGGCACTACATGCGGCCCCCCAATATTTAGCGATTCCAGATGTCGCGGTACTGTCTTTACCGCTTAGCTATAATCAGGACTGGCTGACCTTATTGGCCTTCTTAGGCGGTTTCTCGGCTTCGACTGGTATGTTACTGGTGTCTTCAGTCGCCCTGTCGATCATGCTGAGTAATGACCTGATCATGCCAGCGCTCTGGCGGTTAAACCTGATCTCACGGCATGACAAGCGTTTACCACTGGTACTGAAATTTACCCGCCGGATCTGTATCCTAGCCGTGATGTTGATGGGCTTTCTGTTCTTCAACTTTTTTAATGATATTGACCAGCTCTCAGTCTTTGGTCTGCTGGCCTTTAGTGCCGTGGCACAATTCGCCCCTGCCCTGATTGGTGGTCTGTATTGGCGTGGCGGGAGTAAGCAAGGCGTATATGCTGGCCTGCTGACCGGTTTCGCTTTATGGTCGTATACCCTGCTATTACCAACGATTTTGCGCAGCCTGCCAGAAGCCTATCAGCAGTTCAGCCAGAGTTTTCTGGAACAGGGTCCTTTGGGCTGGAACTGGTTACGTCCTGAAGCTCTGATCGGTTTCGAATCTTTTGATCCTTTAACGCATGGTGTGGTCTGGGCACTAGGTCTGAACACATTCCTATATATCTGGGTTTCCCGGATGTTCCGTCCAAGTGTGGCCGAACAGATTCAGGCGGAAAGTTTCTTCTACTATGAAACCAAGCCGCTTCCTTCTCAAAGTCCATCTACTGATGTCAGCTACTCGCATCAGGATGTGGCCCGTTTAAAAGTTGGTGACCTGATTACGCTGGCCAAGCGCATTACCGGTGAAGGTCCAACCATGCAGGCCTTCCAGCAGTTCTGTGCTCAAAATAGTGTGGAACTGAATGAAAATAGCAGTGCCAATGGCATGTGGTGGCGTTTTACTGAGCAGTATCTGGCCGGTACCATTGGTGCAGCCTCGGCACGTACCCTGCTGACTACCGCGATGGTGAATAATGGCCTGGCCCTCGGTCAGGTGGCGAATATTCTGGATCAGGCTTCACAATGGCAGCGTTTTAACCAGAACCTGATCATGACCATGATCGACCATATGACCCAAGGGGTGAGTGTGGTTGATGAAAATATGTGTCTGGTCGCCTGGAACAACCAATACCTGAAACTGTTCGACTATCCAAAAGATATTGTTTATGTCGGCTGTCCAATCGCTGACCTAATCCGTTATAACGCTGAACGCGGTGAATGTGGTCCGGGCTCGGTCGAAGAACATGTGCGTAAACGGATTCACTGGATGCAGGTCGGCAGTGCGCATGAATTTGAACGGATCCGTAAAGATGGCCGCGTGATTCAGATGCGGGGTAACCCAATTGAAGGCGGTGGTTTCGTGACGACCTTTGCCGATATTACTGCCTTCCGTGAAAATGAAGCATTACTGGAAGCCCGGGTTCAGGATCGTACCCAGCAGCTCGCTGATGCCCTGTCTGAACAGCAACTGGCGCGTGAACAAGCCGACAAAGCCAATATGTCCAAGAGCCGCTTTATTGCTGCCGCCAGTCATGACCTGTTACAGCCAATGCATGCTGCACGTCTGTTCAGTACGGCGCTGGAGCAAAGTGTACAAAGCGAAGAAGATCGCAAGACCCTGCAGCAACTGGATCGTGCCCTGCATGGGGCAGAAAGCATGCTCTCAGCTCTGCTGGATATTGCCCGACTGGAAGGCGGTACGATTCAGCCGAAACGCCAGGCTTATCCACTGCATGATTTATTAAGTGATCTGGAACTGCAATTCAAATCCATTGCGGCACAACGTGGCATCAAACTGCGAGTGCATGATGCCCAGTTCTGGATTGACACCGATCCACAATGGATCCGCCGGATTATCCAGAACTTTGTCAGCAATGCCCTACGTTATACCGCCAAAGGTAAGGTCGTGGTCGGTGTACTGCGTTCTAGCAACCGGCCAAATCATATCCGGATCGGGGTTTGGGATACCGGTCCCGGTATTGCTGAAGAACAGCGCATCAAGCTGTTCCAGGAATTCGAGCGTTGTGGCCATACTTCGCCTTGGGGTGAACAGGGTCTGGGGCTTGGGCTCGCCATCGTGCAACGTATGACTGGTCTATTGGATTATCCAGTTCATGTTTCTTCCGAGCTGGGCAAAGGTTCCTGCTTCATGATTGAAGTGCCACTGACCGCAGCACCGAAAGTCGTTGCCGCCCCTGTTCAGGCTGTGCCGTTGAAGTCCAAGGCCTTTAAGATTCTATGTCTGGACAATGATGAAACCATTCTGGAAGGCATGTCGACCTTATTGACCAAATGGGGTTATCAGGTCTTTAAAGCCACCGAACCAGAACAGGCCGCCGAGATGATTCAGCAGGAAAATATTCAGGTCTGGCTGGTGGATCAGCATTTAAATCAAGACAAGATCGGTCTGGACTTTATTCTGGAACATCGTAGTAGTGATATTCCGGTGGCATTGATTACCGCAGATTCTGATCCGGAACTGCCACAGCGCCTGAAGGATTTAAATATTGTCCTGCTGAAAAAACCGTTGAAGCCTGCTTCACTCCGTTCCTGGTTATCCGGTCTGAAAATCTCAGGTAGCTAGAACTTTTTATTTTCATCTTAATGCCCATTTTAATGATTTAAAGTGGGCATTTTTTATACCAAACAAATACCTTTCTTTACCTGACTGGCAAAAAAATCAGGCCAATGTGCTAAAAGCACCAAATTTCACATAATTCCTGCTGATAAATTGCTCAAAATTATCATTTCAGCATTCTCTATGGCAAAAGCCACCAATTCTATTAATATACATGTGTACACCTAGTTACAATTATTTAAGCAATTGTTTTAAATTAATTTTTAATCCTATTTTGTAGCAGATAGAACTTTGGTCGTATTTTTAATACAACAAGCTTAGTTCTAAAAATAGACAATATAAGAAACGATCAGTTTCCATCTGACAATGCCTAAATCCTTTTGGCAGCTGGTCTATTTGCACTGCTAGATAGGAGTTATAAAAATGAAACTCGATGAATCAATTGCTCAGCTTCCCGCACAGACTCAGCAATTCCATCGCCAATATGGTGCTAATGCCTTATTACCCAGCATCGACTGGGCACAAATGTTTAAATACAGCAAACTCGACGATACCCAGATTCAGGCACTTGAAACCCTGTATCAGCATGCGGTTCCTTTAGCCCTGCAAGTTTTTGATGAACTGCATTTTGATGTCTTTGAACCTTATGCCTACAAACCGCAAGGTTTAGGTTTATTTGAACGTTTGGCTGAACAGGAAAACAAGCTGATTGAATCTCTGGAAGCAGAAGCTGAAGATTTACCTGTACAAACCCGTCATCAGATCTGGAGTATGCTGCTGCGTGGTGGTGCCGTACTGGTCTTTAAAGCGTGGCTCGGCAAAGTGAAAAATGAAGAAGATTGCCTAGATACCACCCAGTTTGATGAACTCTCTGACTTGCTCTTTATCAAAACCTGCCCGCATGAACTGGCAGAGCACCTACAGGTCGATCCGAATAGCACAGACGAGCATGTATTCCTGATGTATGAAGATGAAGTTTATCTGGACCGTTTTAACAGTCTGGAAACTGCTGCCCTGTTTGTAGACTTAGGTGTGTATGATGCGACTTTCCTGAGTCTGCGTGATGACCGCGTGGCAGAATACCTAATCTCCAAAGGCTATGTCACTCAAGAACAGATTGATGAACTGCAATCCGCATTGAATCCAATGTTCTGTACCGATGTCACCCAAAAACAGGATTATATTGCTTAATCTGGCAATATATTCGCAATAAAAAAGACCTCAGATGAGGTCTTTTCTATTTTGTAAGTTAAATCCCTTACATTTTCTTTTCTTCAATATTCAAGGCATTGATAGCAAGCACCGCCTGGGTACGGTTTTGTACACCCAGCTTACGGAAGATTGCTGTTACGTGCGCTTTAATAGTGGCTTCAGAGACATCCAGTTCATAAGCAATCTGTTTGTTCAGCAGGCCTTCAGCTACCATCATCAGGACGCGGAACTGTTGTGGTGTTAGCGACTGAATCCGTTCTGCCAATGCAGTTTCGTCTGCAGCACGCGGATCGAAATTCATGTTGGCTGACAGATTGGGTGGTAACCAGATTTCACCTTCGAGGACTTCACGAATCGCTTCACCAATATGGCTTGGATGTGCAGATTTTGGAATATAGCCCATTGCACCATGTGCAATCGCACGCTGGATAATGCTGGCTTCTTCGTGAGCAGAAACGACAATAATTGGAATCGAAGGATATTGGGCGCGAACGTGGACCAGAGCAGAAAAGCCCGATGCACCTGGCAGGTTTAAATCCAGAAGGACAAGATCAGGCTCAGGACCATTTTCTAGACGTTCATAAAATTCATTGACTGCTGCAGTTTCATGAATCTGCGCTTGTGGCAGACTATAACGAACAGCTTGGATCAGAGCATGACGAAACAGTGGATGATCATCAACGATTAAAATATTCATAGGACGTGAGAGAGATCTTGTGCACAGTAGCTCCTATTCTAACCACACAAGCCAGTTTATGGATATGCAAGATCACCAATTTTTTAAATAATGTGGAGTTTTTCTTTAATTTTTTTAAATTTTGGCTTATTTCAATAATTCTTTAATTCTCATCACTTTTTTATATATGATTTATTCCTATTCTGCATAGCTTATCTTTATTCAATATAAATATAGTTATCAGCCATTTATCCAGCTCTATCCGTTTCAGAAGCACATTTTCTGCTTATATAGAAAAATCAGATAACTTTTCAGCATTTCATTATTTTACACCTACTGCGGCAATCGGGATTAATAGGGTCATTCCGAGCTTAACCATTTTTAGGTACTTCACATGTCCCATTTTTCCGAGCAAAAACCTTTAAACATCGTGGCTGTTTCTGGCGGCCTGAATCACCCATCTAAAACCGAAGCACTGGTTAAAGCCATTCTGGATGAACTGGTTGAAGCGACGCTAATCAATGTACATTTCATTAAATTTAGCGAAATCGGCCAGCTTTTAGGTGGTGCAATTTACCGTAACCAGTTACCGCAACGCGTGCAGGATGATCTGGCAGCCGTTGAAGCAGCAGATGCCCTGATTGTTGGTACGCCTGTTTACCGCGCTTCATTTACGGGCCTGTTCAAGCATTTCTTTGACTTCGTAGAACAAACGGCGCTGGTAGATGTACCGGTTCTTTTAGCAGCTTCTGGTGGTAGTGACCGTCATGCGCTGGTTCTTGAGCACCAATTACGCCCATTATTCAGCTTCTTCCAGGCACAAACCTTACCAATCGGGGTATATGCCACAGATCGTGACTTTACGCCTGAATATACTATTCACAGCGAATTACTTCGTGCCCGTATTACCCTGGCAGTGGCTCGTGCCCTACCGATCCTTGAATGGGCGCCAGCAAAGGGGCAGCGTGCTGAGGTCATTAAAGAAAAATCTCAGCAAGCCAACCAGAACCTGGGCATCAACAAGCAAATCGAACAGGAAGAAGTTTTACCTTCAGCTGCAGTGCCAAGCCTGGATGCCGCAGAATCCCGTTTGCACAGCAAGAAAGTGCCAAAGACTCAAGTGGCTTAATGGCCACTTCATTCAGAGGGTAAGAATAATGTCACAAGATAAAAATATTGTATTTGCTTACTGGGTTCCAAATGTCAGTGGCGGTCTGGTGGTCAGCGATATCGAACAGCGTACGGACTGGAGCTATGACTATAATGTCCGTCTGGCGCAAACTGCTGAGAAAGCAGGTTTTGATTATGCCCTGACCCAGATCCGTTTTACTGCGGGCTATAACGCTGAAAACCAGCATGAATCAGTCAGCTTCAGTCACGGCATCCTGGCAAAAACTGAACGTTTAAAAGTGATTGCCGCGATCTTGCCGGGTCCATGGAAGCCTGCGCTGGCAGCGAAGCAGCTGGCCACCATTGACCATCTGACCAATGGCCGGATTGCGATTAACGTCGTAAGTGGCTGGTTCCGTGGCGAGTTTGATGCAATTGGTGAAGAATGGCCGGAACATGACGAACGTTATGCACGTTCAGAAGAATTTATTCGTAGCCTGAAAGGGGTCTGGACTCAAAACAATTTTAGTTTTGATGGTAAATACTACCAGTTCAAAGACTATACCTTGAGTCCAAAACCGGTACAGAAACCGCATATTGAAATCTTCCAGGGGGGAAGTTCCCGGGCAGCGCGCGATATGGCATCTCGCGTGTCTGACTGGTACTTCACCAATGGCAATACACCGGAAGAGCTGAAAAAACAGATCGATGATATTCGTGAAAAAGCTAAAGCGAATAATCACTCTGTGAAAATTGGTGTGAATGCATTTGTGATTGCACGTGATACTGAAGAGGAAGCGCAAGCAGTACTGCGAGAAATCGTGGCCAAGGCCAATGTTCAGGCGGTAAAATCTTTCGGTGAGGCAACGCGCGAAGCGGGCGCAGCCAGTAAGGAAGGTGAAGGTAACTGGGCCAAATCTACGTTTGAAGATCTGGTGCAATATAACGATGGCTTCCGTACCAACCTGATCGGTACACCTCAGCAGATTGCGGAACGTATCATTGAACTGAAAAAAGTTGGTGTTGATCTGGTTCTTTCAGGCTTCCTGCACTTTATTGAAGAAGTGGAATACTTCGGTGAAAAAGTCTTGCCACTCGTGCGTGAACTCGAAACGCAGCAAGCTGAACAGCAACAAGAAGAACAAGAAGCTGAGCTCGTTTAAACTATAATAATGCTCAGCATAACGATTCATTCCCTCAAGGCTCGGCTTGAGGGATTTTTTTTGTGCAACACAGTGTTCTCGGCATAGAGATAGCCGCCTGCTTCATTCTTGACTAGAATGAAGCCAAACTCGATGAGATAGAAATTTAAATTATGTATACCGGTATCGTACAAGGCTTGGAAAAAGTCGTGGATATTCGCCAGGGCAATGGCTTCATTACCATTATCGTGAGCAACGAAAATCAGTTTTTTCAGGATGTCTTTATTGGCGCCAGTGTTGCGATCAACGGCGTCTGCCTCACCGTAACGACTATTGATCAGAAGCTAAACCAGATTCACTTCGATATCTCCGATGTAACCCTTGCCCTCACCACCTTAAAATCTCTTCAAGTAGGTGATGAAGTGAATGTCGAACGCTCTGCCAAAGTCGGTGCAGAAAATGGCGGGCATAATCTGTATGGACACATCGAAGGCACAGCAATCATTAAAAATCTGGAACATCGGGGTGAAACCTACCATATCAATATTCAGATCCCGGATGGCAATATCAAATACTTTTTCCTGAAAGGGTTTATTGGTCTGAACGGCTGCAGCCTGACCATCAATCGCGTCGATCGCGCCAATAGTGAAATTTCGATTGATCTGATTCCCGAAACTTTGCGTCTGACCACCTGGAAAAATGCCAAAGTAGGTGATGAAGTCAATTATGAAATTGACCAGACCACGCGTACCTTGGTGGATACCTTAGAAAATATTCACCAGCGTTAAATGAAAGAGCCGCTTATACCATAGGCGGTTTTTTAACTGATCATTCTGCCCATATCTACGTTTCTATACAGAATTTTCAGGTGGAATGAATAAAATAATCTGATTCCGATTCAGAACGTTATTCCCATGCAGTTGATCTGGTTCCGCCAAGACCTCCGTATACATGACCATGCCGCACTCTGGCATGCTACTCAACAAGGACCTTGCATTGCATTAGCAGTCCTCTCTCCCGAGCAATGGCAACTGCATCAGGATGCCCGGATCAAAACTGATTTTTATCTGCGCCGGCTTAAATTTTTAAAACAGCAGCTACAACAACTGAATATCCCGCTGATCATATTGAACATTCCTTTATGGGAAAATTTGGCGCCAGAAATATTGAATCTGTGTCAAAACCTGAAGATTGAAAGTCTACATACCAATATCGAAGTTGGCGTCAATGAGCTGGAACGTGATGTTCAGGTACAGCAATTGCTGCAACAGCAGCAAATCAGGGTCGAGCTCTATCATGACCGCACCCTATTTCCCCTCGGCAGTATCCGGAACCAGTCCAATCAACCCTATCAAGTCTATAGTGCCTTTAAGAAAAAGTGCTATGAGCGGCTAATTCTGGATGTACCCGCCTGCTATCCAGAGATTGAAGCTCAAGATCCAATCCAATTATCAACTAAGCTCCCCAATGTTGATCTTGAAAAATTCTCAGCGGATTATGTGGTAGAGCATGCTGCCCAACTTTGGCCTGCGGAGGATCGAACTGCCTTGGATCTGCTCGATGATTTTATCGAGGACAAAATGGCTCATTATAAAACCGACCGTGATCTGCCAGCAGTTGATGGTACCAGCCGCCTCTCCCCTTATCTGAATATCGGTGTTATTTCAGTTCGCCAATGTATGCAAGCTCTTTTTCGGGATGGCTATTTCCAGATTGAGGATGTGGGTCAGCAGACCTGGTTAGATGAACTCTTGTGGCGGGAATTCTATCTACAGACCCTGTTTGATTTTCCACGTGTCTCCAAACACCAACCATTTAAGCAAAATACCCATAAGATCCAGTGGCGCAATGCCCCCGAAGATCTAGCTGCCTGGCAGCAAGGCCAGACCGGAATTCCAATTGTCGATGCTGGCATGCGGCAAATGCTGGCAACTGGCTGGATGCATAACCGGGTCAGGATGATTACTGCGATGTTCCTGTGTAAGAACTTGCTGATCGACTGGCGACTGGGTGAAAGCTGGTTTATGCAGCATCTGATTGATGGCGATCTGGCTGCGAATAATGGCGGCTGGCAATGGTGCGCATCAACCGGCATGGATGCTGTGCCCTACTTCCGGATTTTTAATCCGGTCAGCCAGTCCCTGAAGTTTGATCCCAATGGAGACTATATCCGCGAGTGGGTGCCTGAACTGGCGCATCTGGATGCCAAATCCATTCATGAACCTTATGCCAAAAATCCAGATTTACAGCTGGATTATCCAAAACCGATTGTCGATTTAAAGCAGTCGCGTATACGGGCGATTGAAGTATTCAAAAATCTGTAATTTACATTCGAATTAAATATTAAACAGAATCTTGAGCTAATAAAGGTGGCATGGATGCCACCGTTTCCCATCCTTGCGCCCTAGTTTAAAGCAGTGCTTAAACTGGCTCAGGACGTATGTATGGGAAACAAAGAGCTTTTGCCTTGCGGACTCTCAACATATATTTTGAAAGTCCTCTTGGCCCGTCAAAAGCAGAGCACCGCCTGCACAATGCTTATTTGATTAATCAAGGCAAGTGAGGCAGTGTTCCTTGCTCTTTAAAACCAAGACTTAAGAATAAAAACTTGGATCAGGCACTTTCCCGGTCAGTACCCATTCCCCAACTTCCTGATATTTATAATCTACCGGATCATGCAAGGTCTGGGTGCGAACATTACGCCAGAAACGGTCTAGATTCAGTTTGGCTATAGTCGCACGCGCGCCCATCACCTGAAAAATATTCTGGGTGATATAGAGAGATGTATTGGTGGCCGCGATTTTGGCTGTGGCAATCGCCACTGAAACTTCACCACGCTGCTCAGCAGTTAGATCATTGCCCAGATCCCACGCGGCCTGTAAGGTTTGAATCGCTTTATCAGCCAGCAGACGTACACTTTCGAGCTGCACATAAAAATCGGCAAAATGCTTCTGGGTAAAAGGGTCATTCACAGCCTCTTCTACCAGTGATTTAGACCAGGCTTTTTGAGTCTGTACGGTTTGTTTGGCTACTTCAAACGCACCTTCTGCTACACCGAGGAACATGTGTACAAAGATCAGCTGGGCAATTAAAGGACGTAAGCTTGAATACGGCGTACTCAGTGGACCCGGATTTAACAGCAATTCATCTTCATGAATTTTAACCTGTTCAAAATGGCTGGTGCCGCTATCGGTCTGGCGTTGACCCATATTATTCCAGTCACCAAGAAAACTTACGCCCTTACGTGCTGTTGGAATTACCCCGATCAGTAATTTTCCAGCATCGTTATAGCCTGAGCACAGTAAAATATCGGAGTCAATGGAGCCCGAACAGAAGCTTTTATGTCCATCAAAAATATATTCTTTTTCAGCAATTTTTGTTGCGGTAGTTCGACGGTCCAGTGGATTTAAGGTATTGCCCCAGAACAGGTTTTCCCGAGCGGTCTGTTCAAACCATGGGCCATACTGTTCTGGTTGGGAAAATAATTGAACCGTTGCAATCAGCAAATGATGAAACCCATAAACATGTGCTAATGAACTATCGACTCGGGCAATAATTTGAATGGTTTTAAAAATTGTCTGCCAGTCTGCTTCCTGACCGCCGTACTGTTTTGGAATAGACAGGCCCAGTAAACCGCTCTGACGAATCAGATCACGCTCGGCTTTAGGATTACCGCTCTGCTTGTCACGAGCTGCGGCTGTTTGGGCAAAAGTTTCTGCCAGTTGCTGGGCAATTTGCAGGGGAGATTGATCTAGATATTGTTGTCGTACATTCATTCTTTTGACCTAAGTTCAGCATGGTTTTAGCTTAGCAGATTACAGCTTGGCACTATATTCGAAAGCATGCAGAGCTTATTCCTGAGACAAAAATACCGGCAAATAATGCCGGTATTTGAACGTCCCAAACTTATGCCTGATTACGCTGCACTTCAGCGATCAAGTGATCCACGACCTGTGGTTCTGCCAGGGTTGAAGTATCACCCAGATTATCCAGTTCATTGGCAGCAATCTTTCTTAAGATCCGGCGCATGATTTTACCTGAACGGGTTTTAGGTAAAGCGGGTGCCCAGTGCAAGGCATCTGGCGTTGCCACTGGTCCTAAAATTTTACGCACCCAAGCCACCAGTTCACCGCGCAACTGTTCAGTACTTTCAGTTCCTGCCTGCAAGGTAACAAAGGCACAAATCCCCTGACCTTTGATGTCATGCGGCATACCGACAACAGCCGCTTCGGCAACCGCTTCATGGGCCACCAGTGCACTTTCAATCTCTGCCGTACCCAGACGATGACCGGAAACATTGAGTACATCATCGACACGACCAGTAATCCAGTAATAGCCATCTTCATCACGACGTGCACCATCACCGGTAAAATAGGTACCTGGATAGGTCGAGAAATAAGCTTCAATAAAGCGATCCGGGTCACCCCAGATGGTGCGCATCTGCCCTGGCCAGGAATCTTTAATTACCAGATTGCCTTCTGCCACCCCTTCAATTTCCTTGCCTTCTGCATCGACAATGGCTGGTTGTATACCAAAGAATGGCCGGGTTGCAGAACCTGGTTTCAGGTCGGTCGCGCCCGGTAAAGGCGTAATCATAAAACCACCGGTTTCGGTTTGCCACCAGGTATCAATCACTGGACAGCGACTTTCTCCGACCACAGAGTAATACCAGTTCCAGGCTTCCGGGTTAATCGGCTCACCGACCGAACCTAAAATTCTCAGGCTGCTGCGATCACTTTCCCGTACATAGGCATCCCCCTCCCGCATCATGGCACGAATGGCTGTCGGTGCCGTATAGAGAATGGTCACATTGTGCTTGTCGACAATATGTCCGGTACGCGCCCAGCTTGGATATTGTGGTACTCCCTCAAACATGACGGTAGTGGTACCATTAGAAAGTGGGCCATACAGTACATAGGAATGCCCGGTAATCCAGCCGACATCGGCAGTACACCAGAACACATCATCCTGTTTGATGTCAAAAACTTCGCGGAAGGTGCAATTCACATAAGTCAGATAACCGCCTGTGGTATGCAGTACGCCCTTAGGTTTTCCGGTTGAACCCGAGGTATATAAAATAAATAGCGGATCTTCTGCATTCATCGGCTCAGGCGGACAGATCTCATTCACGGTCATGATTTCCATGTGATACCAGAGATCACGCCCCTGTTGCATTTCTACCGGATTGCCGGTGCGATGTACAACGATGACATGTTCAACCGATTCGGTGCCAGCAATTTTCAGGGCTTCATCGACATTGGCTTTCAGTGGAATGGCTTTGCCACCACGCATACCCGAATCTGCAGTAATCACCATTTTGGCCTGACTGTCTTCAATCCGGCTGGTCAGAGAATCAGGTGAGAAACCACCAAACACCACACAATGCACTGCACCAATCCGGGCACAAGCCAGCATGGCAATTGCGGCTTCCGAGACCATTGGCATATACAGCACCACCCGGTCGCCTTTTTTAATCCCGTTCTTTTTCAGGACATTGGCGAAACGGCAGGTTTCATCATAAAGCTCATGAAAAGAAATAATCTTGTGACGGGATGGATGATCCCCTTCCCAGATAATCGCCGGTTTATAAGGATGTTCCTTAAGATGGCGATCCAGACAGTTGGCACTGACATTGAGCTGGCCATCTGCAAACCATTCAATTTTAAAATTATCTTTATCAAAACTGGTATTTTTAACCTGGGTAAAAGGCTTGATCCAGTCCAGGCGCTGTGCCTGTTCAGCCCAGAACTGATCCGGTTGTTCAATGGATTGCTGATAACGCTCAAAATACTCTGTATCAGTGGTACGTGCGGTTTTCTTAAATTCTGCTGGTACTGGATAGATTTCTTTCATTGTTCGCTTCCTTGATCTTGTTCTATCTCATCACGAGAGCTTGATGGCATTTTGTTGATTGTTTTTTATGCATAATGGCAGTATGTACTGCATATTTCAAATCCGACAATCATGCTTTCGTCGTAGATTATTTATTCAAATTCAATCAGAATAACTTCGGATAATGCTCAGCTATGGCCAAAGTCAGCTAGATATTGCTATCGTCAAATAAAATGAGTCGCCCACTCTCGCTGTATTTTATACAGGCTTAGGATCTTGCCCATGAATTCAACTGAACCTTCCTATTTCCCTCCTCCTTTTCCTGCAGCAGATCATCCCTTATCGATCAGGGGCCGATTTGGACGTTTGAGTTTTATTGCCTGGTCTGCATTTTTACAGTTTATTTTCTTATGCAGCAGTATTGCGCTAGGTTTAAGTATTGATATTGTGAATATTGCCAGCCTATCGGTAGATTCAAACTGGCAAATTTCTCTGCATGGCCTGTCCAGTCTGATTGCCTTGGCGATCATGCTGATCTACCTGTATTTGGGTATTGTGATTACAGTACGACGTTTACATGATCTGGACCGCAGTGGCTGGTGGATGCTGCTATTCTTCGTGCCTTTGATCAATCTGTTTGTCTGGATTTATATCCTGCTTTTTCCGGGAACAAGAGGCAGCAATCAGTATGGCCCGATACGTACAAGTCCCGTCTGGGAAAAAATTGTGGCCTGGCTGGTAATCATTTTTACCGTACTGAGCCTGTTGGCGACGACTGCGTTATTCTCTTATATGAGTGAAGGTGAGCCTTCAAGAATCCCAAGTGAAGTGAAACAAAAAACGACTGAGTTCTTTTAAGACAATTGTGTCTGTTTTGCATAAATATGTTGTGTATAAACTTCGCTGTTGTTAATTTTTTGCTGTAGTTGAGGCAAAATAAGCGAAATTTAAATTGTGGAGTTTTTGTGGCTGAGCAAGAGAATACTTTAAGCCAGGTAACTGAAGGGACGACTGAGCTCCTGCATCAGGCGACTGAAAAAACTGCCCAAACCGTGATCGAACATACCTCCAAGTACAATGATGCCTATAGCACCATTGACAAGATCATGGAGGGTTTCTGGGAGCGTGTGCCTTATTTCTGTATTGCGCTAACAGTCATTGTCATTTTCTGGTTACTGTCAAAACTGTTTAAGTTTTTTGTCCGTAAGACTTTAGAAAACCGTACTTATACCCGACAGAATCTGGTGCTGGTGCTGAACCGTGTCGGTAGTACCGTGATTGTTTTCTTCGGTGTTTTAATCGGGCTGGTGATTGCGATTCCAGGTTTCACCCCAGGTCAGCTGATGAGTGCGCTTGGGATTGGTTCGGTGGCGATCGGTTTCGCATTTAAGGATATTTTCCAGAACCTGCTCTCAGGTGTACTAATTTTGCTGGGTGAACCTTTCAAGATTGGCGATGACATTATCGTGAATGGTCTGGAGGGTACCGTAGAAGATATCCAGATTCGTGCAACCTTTTTACGCTCGCCAGATGGTCGTCGTATCGTAATTCCAAATGCTACGGTCTATACCAGTGCAGTCACAGTGAATACTGCTTATACCCGTCGCCGCTGTGAATTTTCGGTCGGGATCGGTTATGAAGATGATATCCAGAAAGCCAAGGATATTATTACTGCAATTCTGGATAAAGATCCGACCATCCTGAGTCAACCTGCATTTAGCGTCAATGTGATTGCACTGGCAGACTTCTCGATTACTCTCAAAGCCTTATGGTGGGTCAATACCACTGAAACAGGCATAGGCACCTCAATCAGTGCAGTTCAGGAACGGGTGATTCAAGCCTTTGCTGAACATAATATTTCGATTCCATATCCGGTGCAGGAAGTGAAAGTCTATCGTGGCGATGGCCATGAGGATGCTTCAGCTCGCGCTAAACAGTCGACCTAAAATATACGAAATTGCCGTTTCAGTACGGAGAATACGGTTGCCAAGGCTCACTGCCTGGCAGCCGTTTTTTATGAGCAAATCAACTTCGTAAGGAATAAAACCACCTTCGGGGCCAATGACAATCGTGCAAGGATGCTGAAGTGCATATGGCATCGGCTGTTCCGCATAAGGATGTGCAACAAAGGCTGGACAGTCTGCTGTAATGAGTCCCGGCAAGATATCTTCAACAAAAGGTTTAAAGCGTTTATATAGCTCAATTTTCGGAGCAACCGTATCTCCTGCCTGTTCTAGCCCGAGATCGATATAATGATTCAGCTGCTGCAAAAATGGTGTCTGCCAATAGCTTTTATCTACCCGATAGCTATGCAGTAAAATGATCTTTTCTACCCCCATGGTCACAGCATCCATGATCAGACGGCGCAAAACTTTAGGGCGTGGTAAAGCCACAATCAAGGTAACAGGTAGTTTTGCAGGAACTGCTTCTTCTTGAATCGACTTCAATAAAACTGCTTTTTCAGAAATTTCGACAACTTCAGTTAGATACCGTTTCCCTTCCCGAATCCCGACTTTCAACGTATCGCCAACCTGAACCTCCAGGTGCTGTTGCAAATGTTCCAGCTGCCGCTTTGACGTAATTGACCACAGTTCAGATTCAGTTTGGCGGGGATCAAGCAGGACGATATTCATAAAAAATTAACTCAACAAATCCATCACGGGATACGCGGAAACGTCATCCACAACTGTCCGAGGCAGGACTCTTTTTGCCTGATATAGGTTCTGCGATATCTTTGCAAAAAGATGGTATATGACGATTTTTGTGGATGACAAATGGTTTTGTTACTTTTGCCGAAACAAAAGTAAAAGAAAGAAGAGCGCTAGCATTAAATCTATAAAGATAAGGCTTAGTTTTAACCTTATACAATCAATCCATGAAAATCAGCTTCTTCACAAATCAGAATATAATCAAAGATATTGATCAATCACCTGAATATGCCTTTCAAGTGAACCCTGATTTTGCTGCATAATCTTTTGTGCAGCAGTATTCAAGCTTTCAGCTTTAGCTGAATTATTCAGAATTTCTAGCAAATTCTCAGCAGCCTGTTTAGCATTCTGCACGACTTCTACCGCATGCGCCTGAGCAAACTCATCCACAATCGTCTGAAAGTTAAAATAATTTTTACCCAGAATTGTCGGGACATTCAGCGCAATCGGCTCCAGAATATTATGTCCACCACCCGGTTCATTCAGAGAACCACCGACATAACAGGCTTGGCTCAAGGCATACCAGAGCCACATCTCGCCCATGGAATCTGCAAGATAAACCTGAGTATCTACTTCAATGCGCTGTCCCAGACTACGGCGTTGGGTTCTTAAACCTGAGGACTGTGCAGCTTGGAACACCTCATCAAAACGTTCCGGATGGCGTGGCACCACGATACAAACCAATGCTGGATTTGCATCTAACGCAGCTTTAAGCTCAGCCATCAATTGCTGCTCTTCTGGGGCATGTGTACTGGCGAGAGTGATAATTTTCCGACTTTGTAGAGACCATTCCTGTTTTAATTGAGCAGCATGATCAATAAATTGCTGCGGTGCCGTGATATCAAACTTAATATTGCCTAAGACCTGAGTTTTTTCTAAAGCTATACCTAGGTCAATATAACGCTGCTGGGTTGCTGTATCCTGAGCCAAAAGGCCGGTTAAATTCTTAAGCATGCCACGAGTTAGGACTTTGACTTTACCATAGCCTTTGGCTGATTTTTCAGAAAGACGGGCATTCAGTAACAGACATGGCACATTAAAAGCAGGTGCCTGGTCAATCAGATTTGGCCAGAGCTCGGTCTCCATCAATAACAGCAATTTAGGCTGATATTTTTGATAAAAATCACGAATCAGGGTTTTCTGGTCAGCTGGCAAATATACAGCCTGGAATAAGTCTAAATAAGGTTCTTTTAAGAAGAGAGATTTGGCACGTGCCTGCCCGGTCTTGGTGGTATTGGTCACTAGAACCGGATGCCCAAGTTTTAAATAATGTTCAATTAAAGGTTGAGCGGCATTGGTTTCCCCTACGGATACCACATGAAACCAGATCGTCTGCAGATTTTTAGGGGACTGGAAAGGACCAAAACGTTCCAACAGTTCTTGTTCTAATTGTTCCGGACTGGTTGCACGTTTACGTATACGGGATTGATAAAGCGGTTTCGCTAGCGCCAAGGCTGCGTTATACCAGAATGGAGTAGCCACATTGCGCCCCAAAACAGATTCAATCGGCAAAATATAACAGAGCCACATCGACATGTTAATCGATGTGGCTCTTATTTCGAATTATTCTATGGTGCTTAATACTTTAACTTCTGCCAAAGTTGGATAATCAATATAACCTTCAGCCACCTGACTGCCGATCATATTTTCCATTTTCAGTTCATTAAGCGGTGCATTATCAAGCAGACGTTCGTATAGATCAGGATTTGCAATGTAGGCTTTACCAAATGCGACTGCATCTGCCTTTTCAGCTGCCAACAGCTCAATCGCATCTTCACGACTCAGTTGCATATTGGCAATATAAGGTACTCCACCTGAACGCTCTTTCATATATTCGGAAATACTGTCTTCAGCCAGATATTCACGGGTAAAGAAGAAGGCAATCTTGCGCTTGCCCAGCTGCTCCATGGCATAGCCAAATGTTTCACGTGGATCATTATCACCCATGTCATGGTCATCACCACGCGGAGCAAAATGCACCCCTACACGATCCGCACCCCATACTTCAATCAGTGCATCAGTTGCCTCTAGCAGGAAACGTGTACGGTTTTCGACTGAACCGCCGTATTCATCTTCACGCTGATTGGTTTTGCTTTGCAAGAACTGGTCAATCAAATAACCATTGGCAGCATGTAATTCAACACCATCAAACCCGGCTTCTTTAGCACGAATCGCGGCTTGCTTGTATTGCTCGGTAATCGCGTGAATTTCAGAAACTTCTAAAGGACGTGGCGTAACGTATGGACGCTTTGGACGTAACAAGCTGACATGACCCGCCTGTTGTACTGCACTTGCAGAGACTGGTGTTTCACCATTTAACAGATCCGGATGCGATACACGACCAACATGCCAAAGCTGGGCAACGATTAAACCGCCCTTCTCATGAACCGCTTGAGTGACCTTTTTCCAGCCTTCGACCTGAGCATCGGTAAACAATCCTGGAGTATTTAAATAGCCATTGGCTTCTTCAGAAATCACTGTAGCTTCAGAAATGATCAGGCCAGCACTTGCACGTTGCGCATAGTATTCAACCATCATTGGGGTTGGAACGCGATCAGCCGTTGCGCGGCTACGGGTCAGCGGCGCCATGATGACACGGTTTTTAAGCTCTAACGCACCAAGCGTTAAAGGAGAATTTAATTCAGCCATCGTTACTCCCACCTGTTAAAGGTGTTGTTGTAGGTGTTCGATAAATTGCTGAATCAAAGTTTCATTGCGGGAGAAATATGACCACTGTCCATGCTTGGTCGCAGTGATCAGACCGGCCTGCTGTAACACCGACAGGTGATTGGACATGGTGGACTGGGAAACCTGGCCTAAACGTTCAATTTGACCTGCGCAGACCCCACGTTGAAAGCCACCACACTCTTCCGCAGACAGATATTGCTCTGGAGATTTTAACCACTCCAGAATTTGTCGACGGGTCGGATTGGCTAAGGCTTTAAAAATTAGATCAAGGTCCATAGGCACATCACAATCAGTGGCGCAACGAAACTTCATTCAGCATCTGCGACCATTATATCGTATTTTTTCGATTTATATATCGAATAATTTAGATATAAGAGTCACAGTCTGTTAAAGCTTTGTTACACCAGCTTTTAAACGGTTTCTTACAGGCCCTGTTTCAGGCTTGCTTCGATAAATTTGTCCAGATCACCGTCCAGAACTGCGCCAGTATTGGAATTTTCCACCCCTGTACGCAAATCCTTGATACGTGAATCATCCAGGACATAAGAACGGATCTGGCTACCCCAGCCGATATCAGACTTGGAATCTTCCAATGCCTGTGCAGCTTCATTACGTTTATTCATCTCCAGCTCATACAGCTTGGCACGCAACTGTTTCCAGGCATGGTCACGGTTGGCATGTTGTGAACGCTGGTTCTGACATGCCACCACAATACCGGTTGGAATGTGAGTTAAACGCACCGCTGAGTCAGTTTTGTTAATGTGCTGACCACCCGCGCCTGATGCACGGTAAGTATCGGTACGGACATCTGAAGGATTGATTTCAATTTCGATATTGTCATCCACTTCAGGTGAGACAAACACGGCAGAGAATGACGTATGACGACGGTTGCCCGAGTCAAATGGTGATTTACGCACTAAACGGTGTACACCAGATTCGGTACGCAACCAGCCATAGGCATACTCACCTTCGACACGAATCGTCGCAGATTTAATCCCGGCGACATCACCGTCAGATTCTTCCATCAGTTCAGCTTTAAAACCATGACGTTCAATCCAGCGCATGTACATACGTAGTAGCATAGACGCCCAGTCCTGTGCTTCAGTACCGCCGGAACCTGCCTGAATTTCCACATAGCAAGGGTTTGGATCCATCGGGTTGCTGAACATACGACGGAACTCAAGCTTCGCCAGTTCTTCTTCAGCCGCATTCAGCTCAGCCTGCACATCTTCCAGCATGGCCTCTTCATCTGCTTCAACCGCAAGGTCGAGCATCGCTTGAGCATCTTCGAGCTGGGTGGTTAAGCCGTCCAGTACATTAAGTACATTTTCAAGCTCGCCTTTTTCTTTGGCCATGGCCTGAGCACGACTCTGGTCATTCCAGATCGCCGGGTCTTCTAATTCACGCAGGACTTCTTCTAAACGCTCTTTTTTCAGATCGTAGTCAAAGATACCCCCGTAGTGTTTGACCACGTTCGTTTAAGTCTTTTAATTGGTTTAGATACGGATTAATTTCCACGTGAATTACTCTCAATCAAAATTAGGTATAAATTCTTAGGTCAATATTATATCACAGTCTATTTCACCAATTTATAGCGATAAATCCATCTTTAAAGCTAAGCAAGAAAATGTCACTAGCACATTTTTTAATTACAAAATTTGTCAGCCCGATAAAATAGCTAAATATTATTTTTAATACTTTCTCATTCTATTCTTAAATATATTTCGCTGTATTTTTATACTCAGTTTTTGATTCATTTTAAAACCCTAAAACCCCTACAAAATAAGATAAAAAATAGCATTTTCAATACATTCCACAATATCTACACACTTTTAATAAAACAAAACATTTCATTTTTAGTTTTTAAATTCAACTAGTTATTAAATGAAAATTACATAATATTACCTTACTCACAATGTAGTAACTTTCCTTTGATTGACGATTATTGGAATTGGTCTAGACTTAAAGTTGTAACAAAAAGTGTATTAATTTTAGCCATATTTTCAGAGGGGAGTATCCGCATGAAAAAACTAGCAATCGCTTCAGCATTACTTTCAGCCGTAGCTCTTACAGGTACAGCAGCTCATGCTTATCAAGTAGAAGTGGGTGCATCTGCAGGCCTAACAGACCCGGATAATGGCAGCTCAAGCGGCTCTTTTGGTGTTGATGGCACATACTACTTTAATCCAGTTGAAACACGTAATGCACCATTAGCCGAAGCAGCCTTCCTTGATCGTGCAAGTAATGTGAAAGCTCAATATCAATATGATGATTACGACTCTTCAGAACGTCACCGTTATGGTGTAGGTGCTGAATACTTCGTACCAAACTCAGATTTTTATTTGAGTGGTAGCGTAGGTCGTGATGATTCTAAATACGACAATGTACCTGATTTTGACGAAACCGTTTATAGTGCCGAAGTCGGTTATTTACCTGCACCAGGCCTGTTAATTGCAGCAGGTGTGAAAGGTTATGACAATGACTATGATGACGGTGTAGATCCAACTTTACGTGCTAAATATGTGACTACTTTAAGTAATGGTAAAGACATTAACCTTGAAGCTGGCGCTGCCTTTGGCGACCTGGATGAGTACAACTTAAAAGCTGACTACTTCATCGACAAAACTTTAAGTGTTGGTGCTGATTATCAAAGCAAAGATAATGGCCCATATGACTCAAATGAATTTGGTGTAAGTGCACGTAAATTCTTTAATGAACAAGTGAGCTTAGAAGGCCGTGTAGGTTTTGGTGAAATTGGTAACCAAGACTACAACAAATTTGGTCTAGCTGCGAAATACCGCTTCTAATCCAAACTAAGAAATTTCATTATAAAAAACCCATCTTCGGATGGGTTTTTTATTGCACTTTAAACAAGCATTTAGGTAGTTTTTGCACATTGACGGGGCGATTATTATCTGTACAATTTGTTACAACTGTTAATAAAACAGCCATATTTTATAACAAAGAGAGAAAATCTAAATGTTTAAGAAACTTGCTCTTGCTACAGCACTTCTTGCTAGCCTAGGAACTGCACATGCTTACCAAGCTGAAGTTAATGTCGGCTATGAAAATACAGATTTCGATAATCTTGGTGACCTTGATACATTTTTCATCAATGGAAAATACTATTTAAATGCAGTTCAAGTTAAGAACTCTCCACTTGCAGAAGCAGCTTTCCTCAATAAGGCGAGCAATATTGGTTTAGGTTATGCAAATGCGAGCGGTGATGGAGACGAAGATATCGATGTATTTGGTGTAAGTGGTGAATTTTACATTCCAAACACCCAATTTTACGTAAGTGGTACTCTGAATCAAACTGACTTTGCTGGCGACGATAATACAGGTTATGCATTAGAAGTGGGCTATCTTCCAGTAAATGGTTTATTATTGGCAGTAGGTGCAGCAAATGAAAGTATTGATCCTGTTCAGGTAGCAAATTACGGTTTTACGACTAATTTCTTTAATGCTGTTACTGTAGGTGATGATACGGCATTATCTCTACGTGCTAA
The DNA here is from genome assembly GCF_013417335.1 of Acinetobacter sp. YH16031. Lineage (NCBI taxonomy): Bacteria > Pseudomonadati > Pseudomonadota > Gammaproteobacteria > Moraxellales > Moraxellaceae > Acinetobacter > Acinetobacter sp. YH16031. The sequence continues at coordinate 26,482 of NZ_VPED01000010.1, read as the reverse complement.
GTACGTGACTCAAATTGGCAACCATTTTGCGAATTTTGAAGGTTTAAGTTATTTTGGTGATGAAACAACTTATCACCTAGGTGCTGATCTTTATATTGATCCAACTTTAAGTGTTGGCGTATCAATCGCTGATTCTACAGAAGATGATGCAGACACAATATTTGGTTTACGTGCTCAAAAATTCTTTACGCCAACGATTGCTGCTGGTTTAAATTACACTACAACTGACGGTATTGATTCTTTTGGTATCAACGGTACATTCCGCTTCTAATCTCTAAGATTAAAAGTCAAAAAAACCGCTCAATTGGGCGGTTTTTTTATTTGAATAATTTATTGTTCCAGATGAGCAATTCGCATTTGCAGGCTAACATTGCCATTAAAGACATTTTTATCCAGTTCATAGACCAGACGAACATGCTGCTTCATCGGATCAAACTTGTATTTATCGATGGCACTAAAAGCAATCGCATCCACAACCTGTCCATTCTCTAAGGCAACACGTAATTTCAGATGTACATCCTTGAGCCAGCGGTAATCCAGAATCTTAAAGATGCCTTCAAAAATCGGTTGAGGAAACTTTTGTCCCCATGGACTTAAGTTTTGCAGTAAATCGACCGTTTCAATTTGGAAAGCTGATGCCGGTAGTTCCCCATCAGTCCACAGCGTAGCGGTAAATAGGCTTTCATCCATCTCTGCAATCAGCTGTTCAAAGACCTGTTTAAATTCAGCAAAATGCTGCTTTTTAATGGTTAATCCCGCTGCGGCCGCGTGCCCACCAAAATGGCTAACCAGATGCGGATACTGCTCTGCTATCCGTTCAATGCTATCCCGGATATGAATCCCTTCAATGGAACGTGCTGAACCTTTGATATGAATCCCATCTTCATCTGCTGCGAAAACAATACTTGGACGATGAAACTGTTCTTTCAAACGCCCTGCTACAATCCCGATCACGCCCTGATGCCAATGCTGTTCAAACATGATCAGCGCGGCTGGCAAAGTATTCTCATCCAGCTGGATTTTTTCCAGTTCAGCCAAAGCTTCCTGCTTGATTTTGCCTTCTACCTGACGGCGTTCGACATTGAGCTGATTCAGCTGTTCTGCGAGTGGATAAGCGGTTGCCAGATCCGGAGCGAGCAAACACTCAATCCCGATATCCATGGTTTCCATACGACCCGCTGCATTAATACGTGGACCAAGTACAAAACCCAGATCCTGCGCTTTGAGCGTGGCAGCATCACGACCAGCAATTTCCAGCAAGGCACTGATGCCAGGACGACAAAGATGCTGCTGAATCCGTTTTAAGCCGGCATCCACCAGAATACGGTTGTTATAGTCCAGACTTGCAACATCTGCATAAGTGCCTAAAGCCACTAGATCCAGATAATTGGTAATAACCGTTGAAGATTTACCGAGCTTTTTACGATGAGTCGATAGATTTGCCAGAACATAAAAAGCTACCCCTACACCCGCTAAGGCCTTACTTGGAAAATCACAGCCCAGCTGATTGGGATTGACCACAGCTTCTGCTGCAGGGGTAGGCTTGGTGGTTAAGTGGTGATCGGTAATAATCACCTGCATACCATGATCCTGCGCCTGCTTCACGCCTTCATGACTGGAAATCCCATTATCCACCGTGATTAAGAGATCCGGCGTAAAATTAGCAAAAGCCAGATCCGCAATCGCAGGTGTCAGGCCATAACCATACTTAAACCGGTCAGGAACCAGATATTCGACATGAGCACCCATATCTCGCAGAGCGAGTACCATTAGTGTGGTACTGGTCGCCCCATCAGCATCATAGTCACCGACAATTACGATTTTCTGGCCAGTATCTATAGCCTGATCAATCAACTGGATCGCTTCCGGTAAGCCTTTCATGGTCGGAGCCAGCAGATGCTTGAGTTTAAGTTCCAGCTCCTGTTCAGATTCCACGCCACGGCGTGCCAAAATTTCGGCTACGAATGAAGGCACGCCCTGAAAAGATTCAGGGCGTGTCAGTAAAGGTCTTTGCTTGATTTCAAGTTTAGGCATTGTTATGGCATCAATCGTTGTAGTTTCCACGCCCCATCGATTTTTTCATAACTCAGGCGATCATGTAAACGGTTGGGACGGCCCTGCCAGAATTCATAATAATCCGGCTGCAAACGATAGCCGCCCCAGAATCCCGGCTTATCCAGTTCTTCCTGATTAGCGACCTGCTGATGCAGATCCCAGAAACGTTGCTGTAATTCTTCACGACTCGCAACCACACCGCTTTGCGGGGTACTGATATGCGCAGCGATCTGACTTTCGCGCGGACGTTTATGATAATAGTCAGTTGATTCTTCTTCCGAAATTTTAATTACCTTACCGCTAATCCGGATCTGACGTTCCTGTTCCTGCCAGTAAAACAGCAGTTCAGCATACGGGTTTTCGGCCAGATCCAGACCTTTCTGACTATCATAATTGGTATAGAAATCATACCCTGCTTCAGTCGCACCACGCAGCAACACTGTGCGCACATGCGGACGACCTTGTGCATTTGCGGTTGCCAATGACATGGCATAAGGTTCATGCAGCTGTGCAGCAAGTGCATGGTTAAACCACTGCAAAAACTGCATATGCGGATTGGGATTGACCTGATCTTCATGTAGCTCGCCTTTTTGGTAGTTCAGACGCAGTTCACTCAGATCCTTAATCAGATCGCTCATTCACTCTTCCCCCATTTAAGCGGCGTTGGCACGTACCGCATCAGCCAATGAATTTGCCAGTGTGGTCACCTCTGCAAGATCCTCGCCTTCCACCATGACACGGATCACCGGTTCAGTCCCTGATTTACGGATCAATAAACGGCCACGACCTTTGAGCTGTTCTTCAGCTTTGCTAAATTCTGCAGTCAAAGCAGGCACTGAGTACGGATCAAACATGGTATTCAGGCGTACATTTACCAACACATTCGGCAATAATTTAAAATCAGCAACTAGCTCATGCAGCGCTTTCTTCTGCTCAACCATCACGGTTAAGACTTGCAGCGCAGCAATAATCGCATCGCCTGTAGTGCTCTTATCTAAAGTCAGGATATGGCCTGATGGCTCACCACCAATCGACCAACCTTTTTCTTCCAGACCTTGCAGTACATAACGGTCACCGACTTTGGCACGTAGCAGCTCTACCCCAGCTTTTTCGAGGGCCAGTTCCAACGCCATATTACTCATCAAGGTACCGACGATACCCGCCGGCTTGTTTTTTGCCTGAGTCGCAAGAATATACAGAATATGATCACCGGTAATTTGCTCACCGTTTTTATCGACCATAATCACGCGGTCAGCATCACCATCAAAAGCTATGCCTAAATCAGCACCATGCTCAACCACTGCTTTTTGCAGATTTTCTGGATGAGTTGAACCACAGTTCTCATTGATATTCAGACCGGTCGGTTCATCATAGATGGAAATGACTTTAGCACCCAGCTCACGGAAAACCGCAGGACCTACGCTATAGGCTGCACCATTGGCACAGTCAACGACAATGGTTAAATCATTCAGGTCTAAATGGTATGGGAAAGTCGACTTACAGAATTCGATATAACGGCCATTGGCATCCTTCACGCGGAAACTTTTACCCAAGTTCGCGTTATCTTCAATTACTAGTTCTTTTTCCAGTTCCTGGTTGATCTCATCCTGCAAAGCATCAGGCAGTTTTTTGCCTTCACTCGAGAAAAATTTAATTCCGTTATCGAAATACGGATTGTGTGATGCAGAAATGACGATGCCGAGGCTGGCATGCAAAGCACGGGTCAAATGGGCAATGGCCGGGGTTGGCAAAGGTCCAAGCAGATGCACATAAACACCTGCCGCATTGAGTCCTGCCTGTAGCGCAGATTCAAGAATATAACCCGATAAACGGGTATCTTTACCCAGTACCACCAATGGTTTGTTTTTTTTGCTATTTCGTTTTAATACTTTTCCTGCCGCAAAACCTAATTTCAGGGCAAATTCAGGTGTAATCGGTAACTCACCAAATTTTCCACGAATACCATCGGTACCAAAATAACTCATGCTTTATCTCACTTCTTAACGGGTGATTTACATCATCCTTTTTCATTGTGCAACACTGTACACCAAAACAAAAAAGCCGTCATGAGGATGACGGCTTTTTTAGAGTAAACAATCAGCGAAAGTTAGCCCATACGGTAGTTTGGCGCTTCTTTGGTGATGGTTACATCATGCACGTGAGACTCAGACATACCGGCAGATGTGATTTTCACAAACTTGGCATTTTGACGAAGATCATCAATCGTTGCAGAACCAGTATAGCCCATAGAAGAACGCAGACCGCCCATCATCTGATGCACGATATTGCCCATTGGGCCTTTGTACGGTACGCGACCTTCAATACCTTCAGGAACCAGTTTTTCAGCACCGGCTTTAGAATCCTGGAAGTAACGGTCAGCAGAACCAGTCGCACCGGCCATCGCACCCAAAGAACCCATACCACGGTAAGCTTTGTAGTAACGGCCCTGGAAGAATTCAACTTCGCCCGGTGCTTCTTCAGTACCCGCCATTAATGAACCTACCATGATGGTACTTGCACCAGCGCCAATCGCTTTTGCCATATCACCAGAGAAACGGATACCACCATCAGCAATCAATGGAATCTGCTCTTTCAATGCACGCGCAACAGAATCAATTGCAGAGATTTGCGGCATACCAATACCAGCCACGATACGAGTTGTACAGATTGAGCCAGGACCGATACCCACTTTCACTGCGTCCGCACCCGCATCAAGCAATGCAAGCGCAGCATCACCAGTTGCGATGTTACCGCCAATCACTTGAACTTGCGGGTAGTTCTGTTTGACCCAGCGTACACGCTCAATCACACCCGCAGAGTGACCATGTGCAGTGTCCACAACGATCACATCTACACCAGCATCAACCAGTGCTTCTACACGGCTTGGTGTTTCAGCACCAGTACCGACTGCTGCACCTACACGTAGACGACCTAGATCATCTTTACAGCTATTTGGATAAAGTTCCGCTTTACGGAAATCAGTTACCGTGATCAAGCCTTTTAATTCGTTGTTTTCGCCAACAACGATAACTTTTTCAATACGGTTTTTTTGCAATAAGGCCTGAATGTTTTCTTTCGATTCGCCTTCACGCACAGTCACCAGACGGTCTTGGCCAGTCATGATATTGCTGACCGGCTGTTCCAGATTGGTTTCAAAGCGTGTATCACGGCCTGTCACGATACCAACCACTTTACCGTCTTTAACCACGGGTACGCCGCTGATGTTATTCGCTTGAGTCACAGCGATCAGTTCACGTACTGTAGTTTCTGGGGTAACTGTGATCGGATCTTTCACCATACCGGCTTCAAATTTTTTCACACGGCGTACTTCTGCGGCCTGGGCAGCAATATCCATGTTCTTGTGCAGAATACCGATACCACCATTTTGTGCCATCGCAATTGCCATACGTGACTCAGTCACAGTATCCATAGCTGCTGAAACAAGTGGGATATTCAGGTTAATGCCGCGAGTCAGGCGTGTCTTTAGAGAGACATCTTTTGGGAGAACAGTAGAGTAGGCAGGGAGTAATAGGACATCATCGAAGGTTAACGCGTCTTGAACGATGGTCAACATAACAGTCTCACTGGTAATTTCCGTGCGCTATTATAAACAAATTTAGCTCTAAATTTCATTGCAATTGCAAAATTTATTTTGTCTAAATCTGGACTTAGATTTAATCCGAATATCTAAACCTGTAAATTTGACTATTCAATCAACAATTTAAATATGCCAGAGCAGTCATCATATTTATTCGGTTTACAAAATCCCTTACTAATTTTTTCTCCCATAAAAAAAGCAGAGTCCATACCCTGCTTTTTAAATCTTGAGTTTGGATTTAGCTCACCCGTTCGAAATTATCATCATTTTCGGCTTCATCCGGCTCAATCTGGATGAATGGAATCATATTGTGTGCCATCCGTGCTTTATTGCACTGGGCATCAGCGATCTGAACTTCTTTACAGGATGAGCTACGTAGTTCGTACATGCCACAACTCACCTGTTCACCAATGCTACCTTCAAGTGCTATACAGCGTGGATTTTTCTGATTGGTTCCCGCCATGCATGAATAGACCGAGGTGACAGGTTCAGTATAGTGCTCAGGCATGGGAATCCCCTCTGCCCAATAAAATGAAACCCTGAAATAGGCGCAACATGCGCCACAACTTAAACATGCATCTTGTGTAGGAACTTGAGACAACATTTCTTATAAATTCTCGTCATCAAAAACAGTTTTTTGCAGGCGGAAAATATAAAAAATGTTGTTTTTCTACTCAAGAAAAAATTTAAAATTTTCTTGAACTATTCAGGACAAGTAAAAACAGTTTCATCCATTAAATCAGTGCCACATTCTAGTGTTTCAATCCAGTCCAGGAACTGGTTAATCTGCTCTTTACCCACGAATGGGGTTCCATGCTGCGGCACAATCATGTCTACATCCATGGTGCGCACCATCTGTACCCATAAGCGAATTACCTTGTTATTGCACATGTAGCGCTGGTGAAATCCTTTCATTTTCGGAATATGCGCTGCAAAATTTTCCAGTGGTTTTGAAGCATCCTCGACCATTGACGCCCCCATATCACCAGAAAACAGGATCTTGGCAATCGGGTCATAAAACTGGAAATTACCGACTGAATGTAAAAAGTGCGCTGGAATAGCAATAATGCTGGATTGACCGAGTGGAATGATCTGACCATGATCCGGCAATTCAACCAGACGATCCAGCCAGTTACCTTTCATACGGTCACTCATAAAGGCTGAATTCAGATGCGGCAAGAAACGCGCCCAGAGCTTGGAAGCTACGACTTTGGCTTCGGTATAGACCAGCCAGCGCGGCATGGAGGTAATAATGTCCGGATCCTGATGCGATGCCATCACATAATCCAGATTGCTTAACCGAGTATAGCGGTTCAGTTCCATGGTCAACGGTACATAAGTTAAATCACCGCCCGGATCAAGTACTGCAGCACGCTCATTGTCTAAAATCAGAAATTGGTTTGCCTGGACACCTTCACCTTTAACGAGACTGGTAAAACTAATACATTTATGTGTCCCATTATCAAACAAGACTTGCGATGTGGTGCGCTCGAAGGCCATCAGTAATCCCCAATTTTTTTCGTTTAGGATGGTTTTTCTATAGGCATATAACATATAGGGAATTAAATGAACTTACAATCAATAAAACTGGATATATCACTTTATTTATCAGTAAATTGAGCACAATTTCACAATAAAAAATCCCGAGTTTTTAGCTCAGGATTTATACGAAATTGATTTTTATTTTTAAAATAAATAATGTTGTGCCAAGGTGCCGACACCGATGATCAAGAAAATACTGGCGCCAATTTTATGAATCAGGCCGATTGGAAGTTTATTCGCCAGTTTATCACCGATAAATACCGCAGGTGCATTGGCAATCATCATTCCGACGGTGGTTCCCATCATCACCCAAAGCACACTGTCAAAACGTGCTGCCAGTGCCACTGTCGCAATCTGGGTTTTATCGCCAATTTCAGCCAGGAAGAATAGCACAAAAGTCGCACCAAACACGCCGTACTTTTGCCATTTATTGATACTGTCGTTTTCATCCCCTAATTCATCCGGAATCAGCATCCAGATTGCCATCCCAATAAAACCGACTGACACGATCCACAGCAAAATTTCTGGCCCAATAACGGTAGTGACCCATTGCCCCAGGGCTGCTGAAAGACCATGGTTAATCAGGGTTGCCAGTAAAATTGCAATTAAAATTGGTGTCGGTTTACGGAAACGTGCTGCAAGAAGCAAAGCCAGTAACTGGGTTTTATCACCCATTTCGGCAAGTGCAACGATGGCCGTGGAAAGCAGGAATTCGTACATGCGGTCTTTCTCTGGCTGGCATTTTCTACCGATGACTCACCCCTCCTGCCAGCCATATCTGCAGAGTGGTAAATCAAAGGTCTTGCCAACAAAAGAAAGCTTCGAGAAGCTCATTTGGTTCTTTGCTATGATGACCATGCCCTGTTGAGCAAATATGTTGACCATCACCCTTCTGCTTTGCGCAAAAGGCGGCTACTCCCCAATGAAGTGCGCCCATTATAGCCAACCGTGTTTATATTTACAAATTGTCATATAAAAAAACCCTGCCGGAGCAGGGTTTTTATTTTCATACATTCATGAATCAGATCAAGAGTGTACGAATATCCTTTAACAGCTTGGTCAGCTTATTGGTAAAGCGTGCAGCATCGGCACCATTAATTACGCGATGGTCATAAGACAGTGACAGTGGCAGCATCAAACGTGGATCAAAGCCCTCCCCATTCCATACCGGTTGCATGGTCGCAGGAGAAATACCCAAGATCGCCACTTGCGGCCAGTTCACCAACGGCGTAAATGCTGTACCGCCAATTGAGCCCAAGCTGGTGATGGTGAAGTTCGCACCTTGCAGATCTTTAGGTGACAATTTCTTGTCACGCGCTTTCTGGCTTAACTCACCCAGCTCAATGGCAATCTGCTTGATCGACTTCTGGTCCGGGTTACGTAATACAGGAACAGTCAGACCATCTGGTGTCGCAACCGCAATGCCCATATGGATCTCATTACGTAGCAATACCGATTTACCGTCATCAGACAGGTGACCAGCAAATTCGCGCTCTTCTTTGAGCAGATAAGCCACAGCCTTGATAATGAAAGCCATGATGGTCAGGCCAATACCTTCTTTCTTGAAGTTACCTTTTAGCTCATTACGCCATGCTTCCAGCTCAGTGATATCGGCTGCATCAAACTGGGTCACTTGTGGGATGTAGTTGTTTAATGATAACTGTGGAATTGAAACCTGTTGCAGACGCGTCAAGACTTTCTCTTCTACCCCACCAAAAGCACTGAAATCAGGCAGTTTTGGCAAGCTAGCAGGAGCTGCAGCTGCCGCAGGTGCAGCTGTTGTTTGCGGTGCAGTCAGACGATCTTTCACATACGCAAACAGGTCTTCTTTCATTAGACGCTCATGCGGGCCAGAAGCTTTCACTTCTGCCAATACCACACCCAGTTCACGAGCCAGTTTACGCACAGCAGGACCGGCATAAACTTTGGCATTGGCAGCGTTCTGCTCTTTAGTCAGCTTGTCTGCACTATGCGTTTCAGGTGTTGCAGCAGATTCAGCTTTTGGAGCTGCGGCGGGTGCAGACGTAGCTTTAGCTGCAGGTACTTCTGATTTTTCTGCTGGAGCTGCAGCAGGTGATGCTTGTCCTTCAGCTTCAATCGTAATCAGTGCCACGCCTTCAGAAACATTCTGACCCAGTTCAACATGAATCGCCTTAATCACTCCGGCAGTCGTGCTTGGCACTTCTACTGTCGCTTTATCCGATTCGACCACGATGATGCTCTGGTCTTTTTCCACCGTATCACCGACCTGTACCAGAATTTCTGCTACAGCTGCCTTGTCTACACCCAAGTCTGGTACTTTTACTTCAATATCGCCTGCAGGGGATGCCGCCTGTTGTGACGCTGTTTCAGTTTTGGCTTCAGGTGTTGCTTGAGCTTTCGGCTTTTCTGCCGCTTGAGGCGCTGCTTGCTCAGCAGCTGGTGCCGAATCTGCAGTTTTCACTGTCAGAATCAGCACTCCTTCTTTGACTGAATCACCTTCCTGAATATGAATCGCTTCCACAGTACCTGCAACCGTACTTGGTACTTCAACTGTCGCTTTATCCGATTCAACCACGACCAGGCTTTGATCAACTTCAACTTCATCGCCAACCTGAACCAGAATTTCACCCACCAGGGCTTTTTCTACGCCAATATCCGGCAATTTCACTTCTAAAGTAGATGTAGAAGCCGATTGAGAGGACTGTTCACTTTGGCTAGAGGCTTTAGGCTGATGTATCGCCACTTCCTGCAGGATTTCCTCATCAGGCAATTCAGTTGGGGTATTTTCCGAAGTTTTGTCAGCAGCATCAGCTTCCTGACTTTCTACCGTACCGGCATCATCTTCAGCCTGTAGTTCAATCAAGACAGTACCTTCAGATACTTCATCACCCTGATTGATCAGGATGTTTTTGACCACACCTGCTGAAGTGCTTGGCACTTCAACAGAGGCTTTATCCGATTCCAGCAGCACAATACTTTCATCTACAGCGATGGTGTCACCCACCTTCACTAGGATTTCTGCCACAGTTGCCTTGTCTACACCAATATCTGGAGTCGTAATTTGCATGATTAGTTCTCCTCTTTGTAGTCAGCAACTGGATGCAATTCAGGAGTCGCCTGAGGTGCCCAAGCCACCGGACGATCAGTATCTAACTCAAAGCTAGAGATCGCGTCTTTCACTAAACGTGCATCGACTTCGCCTTCATCTGCCAGCTTCTTCAAGGTTGCCACGACAATATGTGCAGCATCGACACCAAAGTAGCTACGCAGGTTGCCACGGGTATCTGAACGGCCATAACCATCGGTACCCAAGGCTACGAACGGACGGCTATCTGGAAGATAAGCACGGATCTGTTCGCTATAGGCACGCATGTGATCGGTTGCCGATACCACAATACCGTCCTTGTCACGTAACTGCTGAGATACCCATGGCTCTTTCGCTTCTTCAGCCAGAGGATGCAGGCGATTATATTCTTCACATGCCATACCATCGCGAGCCAGTTCGTTAAAGCTGGTCACGCTCCAGACATTGGCATGAATCTGATATTCCTCACGCAGGATTTTTGCGGCCTTGATCACTTCACGCAGAATCACACCTGAACCCATCAGCTGAACCGTCGCTTTCTCGTCTTCTTCCAGCAGATACATACCACGCTTGATACCTTCTTCTGCACCTTGCGGCATTGGCGGATGTTCATAGTTTTCGTTCATCAGGGTCAGGTAATAGAACACACGTTCCTGATTCACATACATACGTTGCAGACCATCATGCACGATCACGGCAAGCTCATAGCCAAAGCACGGGTCATAAGAGACACAGTTTGGAATGGTGTTGGCCAGAATATGCGAATGACCATCCTGATGCTGCAAGCCCTCACCATTTAAGGTAGTACGGCCAGCGGTTGCACCTAGCAAGAAACCTTGCGCCTGTGCATCACCTGCTGCCCAGGCAATATCGCCAATACGCTGGAAGCCGAACATTGAGTAGTACATGTACATCGGGATCATTGGCAGGTTATTGGTTGAATAACTGGTCGCCAAGGCTGCCCATGCACTCATTGCACCAGCCTCGTTAATCCCTTCTTGCAGCATGTGACCGTCTTTGGCTTCACGGTAATGCATCAACTGTTCCTGATCTTCAGGGGTATATTGTTGACCATGCGCTGCATAGATCCCCAATTGACGGAACATGCCTTCCAGACCAAAAGTACGCGCTTCATCTGGCACAATCGGTACCACACGGTCCTTGATTGCTTTCTCTTTTAATAAGGCAGAGATGAGGCGGACCATGACCATGGTGGTGGACTGTTCTTTACCATTTGAACCTTTAAGCACAGCATCAAAAACAGAAAGTTCAGGAATCGGTAAAGATTCGCTTTCTTTGCGACGCGCTGGTAAGTAACCACCCAATGCCTCACGGCGTGCCTTCATATATTTAATTTCAGGCGAGTTTTCACTTGGACGGTAGAATGGAATTTCTTCCAGCTGTTCATCAGTAAATGGCAAGTTGAAACGGTTACGTACATATTTCAATGATTCCAGCTGCATTTTCTTGATTTGGTGCGTCTTGTTCACCGCTTCAATTTCATCAGACAGACCATAACCTTTTACGGTTTTTGCCAGAATCACCGTTGGCTGACCTTTGGCCTTGGTCGCTTCTGCATAGGCAGCAAAGACTTTGTACGGGTCATGACCACCACGGTTCAGATTATCGATATCTTCATCGCTCAGGTCTTTGACCAAAGCTTCTGCTTCTGGATACTTACCAAAGAAATGTGCACGTGCATAAGCACCACCTTTCACCTGGTAACGCTGATAATCACCATCTACTGCTTCTTCCATAATCGCTTTGAGTGCACCAGATTTGTCTTTATCCAGTAGTGGATCCCAATGACGACCCCAGACGACTTTAATGACACGCCAGCCGGCACCACGGAACAATGACTCAAGTTCCTGAATGATCTTGCCATTACCACGTACCGGACCATCCAGACGCTGTAAGTTACAGTTCACCACCCAGATTAGGTTATCCAGCTTCTCACGACCCGCCAGTGAAATCGCACCCAAGCTTTCCGGCTCATCCATTTCGCCATCGCCCAGATAGGCCCAGACTTTACGGTCTTCTTCCTTAATCAGGCCACGGTTCATCAGATACTTTTGAATATGCGCCTGATAGATCGACATGATTGGACCCAGGCCCATCGATACCGTCGGGAACTGCCAGTAGTCTGGCATCAAGTAAGGATGAGGATAAGAAGGCAGACCTTTGCCGCCGACTTCACGACGGAAATTATTCAGATGCTCTTCAGTTAAGCGGCCTTCTAGAAATGAGCGGGCATAAATCCCCGGGGCACAGTGACCTTGATAGTAAATCAGGTCGCCACCGAAGCTGTCGTTATTGGCACGGAAGAAATGGTTAAAACCCACATCGTATAAAGTGGCAGATGAAGCAAAGCTGGCCAAGTGACCACCCAGGTCATCACCGGTTTTATTTGCGCGAAGCACCATTGCCAAAGCATTCCAGCGGATCAGCGCGCGAATACGGCGCTCCATGTCCTGGTCGCCCGGCATCGCAGGTTGTTCTTCTACAGAAATAGTGTTTAAGTAGGGAGTATTTAAACGCTGAATAGGAACATGTTTGGCAATTGCGCGTTGATAAAGTTTTTCAAGTAAAAAGGCGGCGCGCTCGGTTCCCATGTGTTGCAAAACGGAGTCAAAAGCGTCTTGCCATTCTTGGGTTTCTTGAGCGTCGGTATCTCCATAAAACGCCATAATCTACAGTTCCTGAAAGCCAAATTGATCACTTATATGTATCATATTTACGGCTTATACAGGTATGGCCTTGGCTGAATGCGGTTCTGGAGTACTATTTATTATCTAAATATACATTGACACTTTATTACACAAAGTAACAAAAAGAAGTCAATAATGGCGATTTTTTATACGACAGTTATAATTCTCGGTGATAATATAATATCTAAAAGCAATTAGATCGAACTCCTTCTCTACTCCCTGGAAGAAATGTTCAGTCTAATTGCCTTAAAAGCGGTTTGATTGATTTTTTATGAGTATTAAGTATCAAACGTATTAAAGTATTTCAGTTATTTTGAGCAAAGCTACGCTTAAGGCAACATTGCTAAATAAGTTGAAGGATTTTTACGTTGACCGTCTTTTACTACTTCATAGTGTAGATGAGGACCAGTACAACGACCTGTACAACCTACATTCGCAATATGATCACCGGCTTGCACCTGATCTCCCACACGTGCAATCAAGCGTGAAGCATGGGCATAACGAGTAAGGTATCCATTACCATGGTTAATTTCGACATACTGACCATAACCTGTACCCCAACCCGATTTGGTTACGATACCAGGACCAGTTGCGTAGATCGGTGTACCGCTTGCAGCAGCCAGATCTAGGCCTGAGTGATTTTCAGCACGGCCACCCATGGTACGGCCGCCAAAATTTGAGCTGACACGTTTCATGTCTGGTAATGGATGAGCTACTAACCATGAATAAGGGTTATTTGAAGATGCAACTTTGCTGGATGAAGAATTGCCATATTTTTGGGCAATGGTCTGATTATTCAGTTCAACCGGCTTTTCGCGTAGCTGAACATTTAATTTGGTTTGTGCGGGAATATCAATATCTTCAGGATGGGTATAAGAACCCTGCGATAAAGTACGTGTTAACTGCTCAAGACGGTCAGGTGTAGCATCTTGTTGATTCAGATCCACTAAATCTGCAAAAGCTACTGAAGCAGCTGAAACCGAAATAGAAAATGCCAATAGGATACGTCGCATAGGCATATGCATAAAAAACCTCTCTAAACTGCTAATCGAGTTTCTTGAAGATCTCTTCCTTGATATCCACTTTAAGAAGCGCATAAGATTAAGACATAAACATGTAGGAATTATGTATGTCGGAACCTGTCAACGTCTTTCAAAAAACAAGAAAACAGATAAAAACAGGAAACTTTTCGTTTCTCTCATCACAAGTTTCTGCATGGCAGAAGCTTACGAAACTCGTACAACCGCTATTGCCTCAACCCGAACAATGGCAAGTTGCCTGCTATCAAAATGGTGTGTTAACGATTACTGGTGAAAACCAAGCCATGATTTCTCAATTGGCCTATCTTCAAAAGCAATACATCTCACAACTCTCTCAAATAAACGAATTAAAAGATCTCACTAAAATCCAGGTTTGCTTAAGGAATCCATCCCCTATTCAACCGGTTCCAGAAAAATCTGAAAAAGCCTTGAGTCCAGAAACACAGGAATTACTTCGCGGTGCTGCTGACTTTATAAGCGACCCTAAGCTTAGCCAAGCTTTACTACGTTTGGCAAGCAATAAAAAGTAACATTGCAATGAGATGTAATAAATTCCAATGTTACTTTTTATGTGACAGGTGTCACATTAGATGCGGCTAAGTTATAACACAAAGACACAAAGACAAGGACTTATGTCACAGTTACATAACTAATTGGACATTGAGTTACGTCATCAAATGTTACAATTTCATAGCTGCTTGGGTCACTTTTCACGTTACGCAATAGTTGATTATTCAAAGCATGCCCTGATTTGTAGCCATCAAATTTGGCAATAATCTGGTGGCCTAGCAGGTATAAATCCCCCACTGCATCCAGAATTTTGTGACGTACAAACTCATCCGAGAAACGCAAACCTTCTTCATTGACCACGCCGGTTTCATCTACACCGATCGCATTTTCCAAGCTTGCACCCAAAGCCAGATTATTGGCTTTCAAGTAGTCAAGGTCTTTCATAAAGCCGAATGTACGCGCTTCACTGACTTCATAAACGAAGGTTTCTGTAGAAAAATCGATGCTGGCAGACTGATGTTCTTTTTTAAAGGCAGGGTGATCAAAATCAATAGTGAAATTTAGCTGAAAGCCGTCATGTGGGCTGAAAATCGCCCGTTTATCATCGATCAGGGCTTCAACAGGTTTAATAATTTTAATAAATTTCTTTGGTGCATCTAGTTCTTGCAAGCCGCCCTGCATGAGCAGATAAATGAAAGGTCCGGCACTGCCATCCATAATGGGAACTTCTGAAGCTGACACTTCAATAATCAGGTTATCAATGCCCAGTCCCGCAATGGCGCTCATCACATGCTCAATCGTACCCACTTTGGCATTTGACTGAACCAGATTCGAACACATAAAGGCTTCCTGGATCAATAGGGCATCCGCAGGAATATCGACAGGTGGATCCAGATCAATACGACGAAACACAATGCCCCCATCGGCGTGGTGTGGCACAAAGTTAATTATAACCTTCTGCCCACTATGAAGACCGATTCCGCTCGCTTTCACGATACGTTGCAGGGTACGTTGTTTCAACATGCTTTTTATCATCTGTTCACCAATAAAACCGCTATACGTTAGCATATTTGGCCATTGATAAAAAACAAAAGGTGGCTCTAAAGCCACCTTTTCTGTGCAATCATCGTAAACACATGCTGTTACATATTATTTACGCTGTTGATTTTTAAGATAATCTTGGATGCTCATTGGCGTTGGACGCGGACTAGAAACTGAAGCTGCAGGATTAGCTGCTGTACCTGCTTCATTTTGCTGGCGCTGAATTGCTGGAACATCATCATCTTCAACTACTGCCTGTGATGATGATGGACGTGCTGCCTGTACATTCGCGCGTTTAGTTGGCTCAACCGAATCTGCAGCATGGCGAGTCAAACCAGTCGCAATCACCGTTACGCTGATTTCATCACGTGCATCCGGATCAAATACTGTACCGTAGAAGACCTGACCTTCGTCCAGATCCACGATCTGGTTTACAACATCAGTAATTTCTTCAATTTCACCGAAGGTTACGTCATCACCACCAGTCACGTTAATCAGAATACCTTTGGCATTCATGATGGTGACGTTATCCAATAATGGGCTGCGAATCGCCTGCTCTGCTGCCTGACGTGCACGGTTTTCACCACGACCCAAGCCTACCCCCATCATGGCATAACCACGTGTACTCATTGCAGTTTTCAGATCGGCGAAGTCAAGGTTAATGTGACCAGGACGTACCACCAGATCAAAGATACTACGTACCGCATTCAACAGTACATCATCCGCTTTTTTATACGCATCCTTCATTGAAATATCACGGAAGACTTTCAATAGACGCTGGTTTGGAATGATGATCAGAGAATCTACATGCTGTTCTAGTGCTTCAATCCCCTTCTCAGCAGATTGCAGACGGCGTTTACCTTCAAAGTTGAATGGCGTAGTTACGACACCAACAGTGAGGATACCCATTTCTTTGGCAATTTCAGCAACGACTGGCGCAGCACCAGTACCTGTACCACCACCCATACCGGCAGTGACGAAAACCATATCAGTACCTTCAAGCTGCTGGCGGATCAGTTCACGGCTTTCTTCTGCTGCCGCTTGACCGACCTGTGGATTTGCTCCAGCACCCAGACCACGTGTACTTTGCTCGCCCAGCTGAATTTTAAATTCGGCTTCCATGCGATCCAGTGCCTGTTTGTCTGTATTGGCACAGACGAACTTTACGCCCTGGATATCGGACTGCAACATATGCTGTACAGCATTACCACCCGCACCACCTACACCAAATACAGTGAAACGGGCTTGACCATTGCTATCGCTATGATCTTCTTCGAAAAATTCAAATGAGGCCATGACCTATAAAATTCCTAATTCATAATTGGCAGTCACTAAGCCCGTATACTGCCTTAATCTTGATAAAAATTGTTTTTAAGAATGCTGCTCAAGCAGGCACTTGTCAAGTACAAGCCCGATTAACTACAACTTCCCAACAATATTCACAATAAAAATCGCTTAAAAGATCGCTTTTAACGTTTCGTTAAAACCTGACCATGCCCGTTTAATGCGCTGTGTCACTGATAACTTGTCCCCGTCTTCAGTTTCAACGAGGGTTTCCTGGGTATCACTCTGGCTAAACATCAGCAAACCAGCCACTGTTGCGTACTGGGAACGACGTAAAGCTGCTTGGTGCTGTTCATCCGCATAGACCTGTACCGGCGGATTGCCCAGATGTGCAGATATACCCAAGGTACGGCGTACAAAGCTGACCATACCTTCAATCTGACTGGCATCACCGGTTAGTACCACACCATGATACAGGCCTTGCATTGCACCGTGGTTTACCAGTTCATCACGCACCAGACCCATGATTTCTTCATAACGCGCCATGATAATTTCAGTCAGTTCAATCCGGCTGATGGTTTGTGGTCCATCAATGCCCTGGAACTGAATCATATGCTCTGGTTTAACCACTTTTAGGTCAACACAGCCATAGAGCAATTTCAGACGTTCTGCTTCTTCTGTCGTGGTCTGTAAAACTGCTGCAATATCACGGGTCACATGTTCACCGCCACGCTGAATGGTATGGGTTAACGCCAAACGTCCATCCAGATAAACAGCAACATTGGTGGTTCCCGCACCGATATCCACCAGACACACGCCATATTCTTTTTCATCTTTGAGCAGGCTGGCTTCAGCGGTAGCCAGACAGGACACCACCATTTTCTCCACACCGATATTGGCCCCTTTTAAAGCGCGGTCAATATTCTGCATGGTGCTGATTGGTAACATCATCAAGTGATAATGCCCGGTCATGCTATGTGCCGACATACGGATCGGGTTGAGTACCCACTCAGGTGCATCATCCAGCTCGAAGCCCAATGGTACCGCACTGACCAGATAATGATCTGAGGTGACATGACTGGCTTTGGCCAGCTCAAGTGCCCGTACCACTTCACTGGTCGTAATTGAATGTTCACTATTATCAATGGTGGTACGACCCGAGGCATAAAAGCTTTTTAATTCAGCACTCGGGATCGAAATCCACGCAGAATGCACACGACATTCAGCCATATCTTCCGCTTCTTGTACGGCGTTTTTAATGGCGGTAATGACTTTATCGAGACTGACAATTTTTCCTTTATTCATGCCTCGGTTACGAGCGGTCGCCATCCCAATCACTTGGATATTGTCTGGCGCGTGTACCTTACCAATCAAAACTGAAACTTTGTGTGTCCCAATGTCAATCGCCACAACCGAGGGAACAGCTTCACTCATTATTAACTACTACCATTACGTGTTTGTTAGATTTATGGCTTTATAAGGCCTCTAGTTTTTAAAGCCGGTCATTATGGCTTTACTGTTACATTATTCTCAACGCCCGTGTCATTAATGGTTACAATAAATTGACCATTTACAATTTTAGGCGGAATTGAATTTTTCCATTGAATCGCCAATCCATTACGATAACGCAGGTCAATCGCTGAAATTTTTGACCATACCGGTTTTAGTTCGCTATAGGACAGATGACTCAAACGTTGCAACTTGCTCATGGTCTGGTCTTTATCGACAATCACACGCAAACCTGAATCAAACTGCATAAACCACGTCATTCGTTCAGTTAAATATAATTCTTTTAAACGAATACCTTGTGGTAAAAATAACTGGTTGATTTCATTATAACGTCGCATCATGGTATTTGCATGAGTAGAGGGTCCATGCAGCAACGGTAAAGCTGAATAATCTTTAGGACTGACTTCAGTGAAAATAATGCCACTATCACTTAGCAGTCGTCCTGTACCCCATCGTGCAATAGCATGATGCGGCATCACCCGGACATGAATCTTGTCTGGCCAGGCACGAGACACTACGACACGGTCCACCCAGGACAATTCCAGTGCGCGGTCACGAATCGATTCCAGGTCCGAAGTGAAATAGTTTTCAGTCACAATCGGTGAAACGTACTGCATGACCTGACGCTCTTCAGCTGCTGTACGCGTTCCTGCCACTTTCAGCTCTGCTACCTGAGCATCAGTCATCACCTTATACAGGCCAAAAATCCCAAAAGCCAGCACCACCAGCGCGACACACAACAAGGCCCAACCACCCAGGTTGGTTAGTTTCTCTTTGCGTGTCGGCGGCTTGTCGTGAATTGAGGTAATCGCAGCACGTTTACGGCGCATGGTTGCTGGGAGTTGAGCCATAACTTAGTGTGCCGCACCGTTTAATGTTTGTTCCAGAATCGCTACACAGAGCGCATCAAAACTATAGCCGACGGCTGCTGCCGCTTTTGGTACCAGAGAATGACTGGTCATACCTGGAACAGTATTCACTTCCAGTAACCAGAACTTACCCTGTTCATCCTGCATTGCATCAATACGGCCCCAGCCACTTGCACCCACCGCCTGGAAGGCACGTAGAGCCAAGGCTTGCAATTCTTTCTCTTCAGACTCGCTTAAGCCACATGGAATGCCATATTCCACATCATTACGCTGATATTTAGCTTCATAGTCATAGAAAGCCACATCTTCTGGCGGTTGCAGACGAATGACAGGTAGGGCCTGACCATTCAGAATTACAATGGTAAATTCACGGCCTGTGATCCATTTCTCTGCCATAACCACGGCATCATGTTCAGTGGCTTTGGCAATCGCATCGGCAAAGTCTTCTACTTTTTCAACTTTACTCATGCCAATACTCGAACCTTCGTGTACAGGCTTAATGATCAGCGGCAAATCTAGAGTAGATACAATTTCTTGCGCATTCGAGTTTTTGGTCACAATCCGGTATGGCGCAGTAGGTAATTCTGAACCCTGCCAAACCTGTTTGGTTTTGACTTTATCCATACCAATGGCAGAACCCTGTACGCCTGTACCGGTATATGGAATATTCAACCATTCCAGCGCACCCTGAATCTGGCCGTCTTCACCGCCACGACCATGCAATACCACAAACGCACGATCATAATTTACTAGCTCGGTAACACTACGCTCTTGTGGATCAAACGCTTCTGCATTGACCCCAGAACGCACTAATGCCTCAAGTACGGCGGTTCCACTATCTAGCGAAACCTCACGCTCTGCAGATTTACCACCCAGCAATACGGCAACTTTTCCGAATTTTGAAGCATTTGACACGTTTATATCCTTAAACTTTTTGAATCTGTTCAATCAGTCATAACATGACTATTTTACTTTACATATAAATGATTTTGAGCAAGTTCGATTGAGATTGCTCCAACATTACCTGCGCCTTGGGTTAATAACAAGTCATTTGCTTGCAATACCTTTTTCATCACCTGGCTCAGGTTCCCCTCGACCGGATCAATTAGGATTGGTTCAACTTCCCCACGTAAACGGATACTACGTGCCAATGCGCGACTATCTGCACCTACAATTGGCTTTTCCCCTGCCGGATACACTTCAAGTAAGAGCAGTTGATCGACTTGTGAAAGCACTTCTACGAAGTCATCAAAACAGTCACGGGTGCGGCTAAAACGGTGCGGCTGGAACATCATCACCAGACGGCGATCTGGATGGCTGGCACGAGCCGCTTTAATAGTGGCTTCTACTTCTTTTGGATGGTGGCCATAGTCATCGACCAGTTTCACATCACCGCCTTCAAGTTCGAATTGACCTTGTACCTGGAAGCGACGACCCACGCCACTAAAGCCTTCCAGTGCACGGCAAATAGCCGCATCAGATACACCTTCATCCGTTGCAATCCCAATCGCAGCCAGGGCGTTGAGCACATTGTGCAGACCCGGCTGATTCACAGTCACGCGTAGCGGCTCACGATCTTTACGCAGTACGGTAAAGTGGCTGCGCATACCTTCCTGTACAACATCGACAGCACGAATGTCATTGTCTTCATTAAAACCATAAGTCAGTAATGGGCGACCAATACGCGGCATGATTTCCCGGATATTGGCATCGTCACCACACACCACTGCTAAACCATAGAATGGTAGTTTTTGCAGGAATTGGATAAAGGTGTCTTTCAAGACATCGAAGCTACCACCATAGGTATCCATATGGTCAGCATCAATATTGGTCACCACGGCAGCCATTGGTTCTAGATACAGGAATGACGCATCTGATTCATCGGCTTCTGCCACGATATAACGGCTCGCACCCAAAGCGGCATTCACACCAGTACGGTTCAGCAAACCGCCGATCACATAAGTTGGATCCAGATTTTCTTCTGCCAGCATACAGGTGATCAGGCTGGTAGTTGTAGTTTTACCATGAGTGCCTGCAACCGCGATCCCATGACGGTAACGCATCAGCTCTCCCAGCATTTCTGCACGGCGGACTACAGGTGTACGGGTCTCAAGGGCTGCCTTGATTTCCGGGTTTTCTTTATCAATCGCGGTAGATACCACGATAACATTGGCACCTTTAATATTGCTGGCTGCATGGCCGATATAGACCTTGATACCATTTTCTTCTAATTGAGCCGTAGTTTTAGAGGCCTTGATGTCTGAACCAGAAACTTTATACCCCTGGTTTTTCAGTACTTCAGCAATCCCGCACATCCCTGCACCACCAATCCCCACAAAATGGATATGCTTGATCCGGCGCATTTCCGGGACTTTAATTAATTTCTTTGCTTGGTCTGCTGGGGTTACTGGAGACATAATTTACTCGGATTACAATTCTTGAATTAAACGGACCACATGCTGGGTCGCATCGGGTTGAGCCTGACGGCGTGCTTTTACCGCCATTTCCATCAATACCTGACGGTCAAGCATCGGCTCTAATAAGGTTTTTAAACTGTCTGGCGTCAAAGTAGCCTGCGGGCAGATTTTGGCTGCCTGCTGATTGGCCAGGAATTTGGCATTCGCAGTCTGGTGGTCATCAACCGCACTTGGTAGCGGTACAAAAATCGCGGCTACACCGGCAGTTGCAATTTCAGTAACCGTCAGTGCACCGGCACGGCAAATGACCAGATCGGCGTCGCTATAAGCTTGGGCCATATCTTCAATAAACGGCTGAACTTCAACTTGCAAGGAGGCGGGTTTGTCTGCATAACGTGCGCGCGTTGCTTCAGCATGATTTTGACCACACTGATGATAGACATTTAAGGGCACATTCAACTGTTTCAAGGCTTCCGGTACACGTTCATTTAAGGCCTGAGCCCCAAGTGAACCACCAACAATCAGAATTCGTAGCGGCTGGCCAGCTTTTTCCCGCTCCTGATAACGCCAGGACGGATTTAAAATTTCTGTAATTTCTTTACGTACCGGATTACCGGTGGTTACTACTTTATCTTGTGCCGGGAAAGTATCAGGAAAAGCCTGACATACCGTTTTAGCGACCCGTGACAATTGGGTATTGGTAAAACCCGCAACTGCATTCTGTTCGTGAATAATCACAGGAATACCCAGGATCCGCGCTGCCAGACCACCCGGTCCTGCCACATAACCGCCAAAGCCTGCAACAGCTTCGACTTTGAGCTGTTTCATATGCTTCATGGCACTAAGAGTAGCTTTTAAAATTTTAAATGGTGCCAAGGCTTTACGCACAAAACCATTGCCACGCACACCTTGAATATCGATTTGATAAATTGGAATATTATGGTTTTTTAATAATCGGTTTTCCATGCCCGCTGGCGTTGCCAACCAGGACACTTCAATTCCTTGTTGTTGTAAATCTTTTGCAACGGCTAACGCTGGAAACACATGTCCACCCGTACCTGCGGCCATCATCATGACATGTTTAGGCTGTTTTTGCTGAGCGTCGGTCACGGTCTAATTCTTCAATTTAAAAAATGAAACAGGAGGTCTAATTTAAGTCATCAATTGTAATCACAAACGCTTGCCCTTGAAAGTTTATTTACCTTATTTCAACAAGCGTTTCATTGTTTTTTTCATACTAATTTGAAGTTTAAACTAGTTTTATTATAAGGTCTGCATTTTTCCTTAGACTTAAGTGAAATATAAGCATAATTTTTAAATATTTTTCATTTAATCTTTTTATAGTCATTCCCCAGATCTATACATTTTTCACTAATTACTGGCTATTTTTCCATTTAATTCATCCTATTAACTTATGCCTAAATCATATAAATCTGAATAAAATTTTATGTTATCCCTATATCTATATAATTTTTTTCAAATTGATCTGCATATTCCTTAAATGGACTCAAGCATTATAGATGTCAAAAATATCAATTCGTGACTTATGGATTATTTTAGCCGGTTATCTGGCGGCCATGCATGTCGGTAAACTGTCTGCTGTTATTCCCATTCTGCAACAGAATTTAGGTCTAAGTTTTACGCAAGCCGGGTTTTCGCTATCTTTAGTGCAAGGGGCCGGGATGCTGTTTGCCCTTTGTATTGGTGCTTTTTCAGAAAAAGTGGGTTTAAAGCGCTGCCTGATTCTGGCGTTAATCATTTTAGGATTGAGCAGTATCGCTGGCCTCTGGATTCAGCATGCCACAGCCTTATATTTCTTCCGCTTTACCGAAGGTATCGGATTTTTAACTATTTCCTTGTGCGCGCCTGCAATTTTAAAACGGATCAGCCGGCCTGAAACACTGAATTTTAAAATGGGACTTTGGAGTTCCTATATGGGCGTGGGTGTCAGTCTGGCTGTTTTTAGTATTCCTGTTTTACTCGAATACCTGAACTGGCAAAATATTTGGGCCATTCTTGGCAGTCTATGCTTGGTCATTGCAGGCATCATTAAACGGTACCTACAAATAGATTCAGCCACATTTACACCCAACACAACTACTCATTCAACACCATCAAATACTTCATTCTGGCAGATTGTCAAAGTCACCCTCACCCATCCACCCATTCTGTGTTTAGCTATTATTTTTGCCTGTTATACCAGTCAGTGGATTACCGTGACCGGGTTCCTGCCCAGCAGGTACGTCGAACACGGTATTGATTTAAAAGTTGCAGGCGTTCTGGTTTCAATCGTGGTGCTTGCCAATCTAGGCGGCACTTTTGGTGCAGGTATGTTGTTAGAACGTGGCTGGAAACCTAAGACGCTATTCAGCACCGGATTTATAGCCATGCTGTGCAGCAGCTTTCTGGCTTTTGCATTTAGCTCATGGCTCATGTTCGACTTGCAGTTTATAAGTGCTGTACTGTTTTCACTGATTGGCGGACTCATCCCGACCACCGTTTTTGCCATTACTTTGCAGCATGCCCCGCGTGCCAATGCCGCAGCAGCCAGTGTGGGTCTGGTTTTACAGCTTTCAGCCTGTGCTCAATTTTTTGTGCCGCCTTTGAGCGCGGCACTGGTTTCGACCACACAGAATTGGGCTTATATCGCGGCAGTTACCGCCAGCCTCTCCGTATTAGGAATCTTAATGACCCTGCTTTTATTCAGGCGTTATGCCCAATAAAAAAGAGCCTCAGATGAGGCTCTTTTTTATTATTGAAAGCTTAGGCTTGATCCAGACCGGCTTCCAGTACATCAAACAGATCATCTGCAATGGAGGTACCAAACTGGGTATCAATTTCACGAATACAGGTTGGACTGGTGACGTTAATTTCAGTGACATAATTGCCAATCACATCCAGACCAACAAATACCAAGCCTTTTTCTCTGAGATAAGGACCCACTTGCGCTGCAATGGCTCTATCATTCTCAGTTAATGGACGCGCTTGGCCTAAACCACCCGCTGCCAGATTGCCGCGCACCTCACCATTTTGCGGAATACGGGCCAGACAATACGGCACGGGTTCGCCATTGATCATCAGGATACGCTTATCCCCTTCTACAATTTCAGGAATATAACGCTGTGCCATAATCGGCTGGTTACCATTGTTGGTCAGAATTTCAATGGTTGAGCCAATATTGATACCATCCTGATAGAGACGGAAAATTCCGGTGCCGCCCATGCCATCCAATGGTTTTACAATGACATCGACATGTTCTTTTAAAAATTCACGGATCAGGCTTTGTTGCGACGTTACCAAAGTCGGAACTTGCAAATACGGGAACTGAGTAGCAAACAGCTTTTCATTGCAGTCACGCAGGCTTTGCGGTTTGTTGATAATCCATGCCCCTTCACGTTCTGCCTGTTCCAGAATATAAGTGGTATAGACAAAGTTCATGTCGAATGGCGGATCTTTACGCATCAGCACCACATCATAAGCTGCAATCGATTCTTTTTTCTTTTCGCCCAGTTCGTAGTAATGATTATAGTCTTCAAATACCTGCAAAGGCGAGATCAGACCAAAAGCCTTCCCTTGATCGATATATAAATCTTGCTGTAATGCATACCCCAGTTCATGTCCACGGCGTGCAGCTGCCCATAACATGGCCATGGTTGAATCTTTTTTCAGGTTTACATTTTCGATGGGATCCATCACAACAAGTACGCGCATGTCTCTGTGCTCTTTCTTAAAAATACATTAGCAAGGAGTATAGCCTGTGCAGTTTCTTTTGTTTATGGTGATTTTGCATGACTAATTTTGTATAAATGCTTAAATACTTTAATCAACACGAGCATTTATTATGCTGCAAGCAATTGTCGGCTTCCATCTGGATGAAGAAAATCATTGGGTTGCTGAGCTGGCCTGTGGTCATGGTCAGCATGTACGGCATGATCCACCTTGGCAAAACCGTCCCTGGGTCATGACTGAACAAGGCCGCAAAGAAAAACTGGGCGTCTTATTGGACTGCAAAAAATGTGAAATACACGAGGATTAATATCTTCTAAATCAAATCAGTATATATACTCACCTTGGGTATTTTATCTCGTTTAGAAAATTAATTAAAAACCTGAATAAAAAATAATAATACCTTGCTTATAAATGTATACTTTTTCAAGTAAATGCATCTAATTTTATGATTTAACGATTATTTTTCGAAATCATGGTTCCCAGCATAATAATAAAGGTACTCACCCCACCAATCAGTAAGCTCATCAGGGCAATTTCCAAGGTGATTTTATGATGCCAGCTCTGATCGGGAATCCAAGGTAAATGTAGATTTTCACCAAAGATAAAGTTAATGGTACATATAATCAGAAAGCCGATTGTTGTAGAGATCAATAAAGTCACCACCAGGTTTTTCCACATCTTGCAGCCTACCAGCATGACAATAATGGCTAAACCTACCACCATTATAATCGATACAAATAAAACACTGTTCCAGTAGTCCATTCCTAGTACTCTTATTTTAAATTAATTAAAATTATGAAATTCTTATAATTAATTACTTAATGTTTATTTTAATATAGGTGGATTACAATTTGTAAACAATGACCATAACTACCTTATTCATTTTATTTGTAAAGGGACTTTATGGGGTTTAATTCATTCTCTGATGAGTTTCTTTTAAAAGTATTATTCTTTTTTAATAGAAGAATTTTGATCAAGATTTAAATACTTAGATTAGCATTTGAAGTGCAACACCATGTTGTTGCCATAATACCTGACTCGGACTTTTAAAGCCGAGTCTTTTTCTTGGACGATGATTCAAGCGTTGAGTAATTTCTGCAATATATGCATCCG
>NZ_VPED01000111.1:0-2270 GCF_013417335.1 Acinetobacter sp. YH16031 | reverse complement strand
CAAGACGTATATGACGCTATTGAGCAGCTTCTAAAAGAAAATGGGAGATATACAAACCAACTAATCATGGACTTGATCGGTGGCTCAAGTGTGACGATTCAGAAGTATCGAAAAGAATACGAGCGTGAACATCGTGAAGATGCTGAAAAGAAAGCCGTAGCACTAAAAGACAGTGAGCAGAAGAAGCTGTCAGAAGTTGTTGCAGATATTGTAGCAGGTCGCATCACCGAGATCGGTGACAGTTATGCAAGTGAAATCACACGCTTGTCAGAAGAACTTGAAATAGCACTAGCTGATAAAGAATCACTATCAGAAGAAAATAGCAGTCAGCTCACAGAAATTGAGCAATTAACTTCTGAAAATCAGGATTTAAAAGCGAAGTTGAAATTTCTTGAAGAAGAACATGCACGAAGTAAAGCTGAAATTATTGAACAGTATGAACAGCATAAGAAAGTCATATCTGAGCAATATGCAGAAGCAAAACAGCAATATTCTGAAGGTCTTGCTGAGTTCAAGCAAAGTAATACAGCTCTGAAAGCAGAACGTGACCAGTTGCAGCTAAAAGTTGCCGAAGCTCAGTCTAATGAACGTGTTGCATCTGTCAGACTTGAAGAAGCGCAGAAGAATATTAGCCGTTTTCAGACTGAGATCAGTGAGCTGAAATCTGAAATTCGTGATCTACGTGCCCCACATCAGCCACAGCAATTAAAAAAGAAGGGCAAGGTCGAAGAACAGCCAATAGATGACAAAACTGGTGATTTGTTAGCAGAAGCTGAAAAGCCATAATGCCCCTTTCTTTTCTTGCGGAGCACAGCCAAAGGCTGTGCTGTCCTCAGAAAAAAAAGTGGCTCAAATGAAACATGGCACAAGTCAATATGCTTGAAAAATTACAGGTTTTGATGTGGTAACGAACTTTTTTTGCTGAAATTGCATCAATGAGAACGTGAATTTTAAAAAAAATGTATTTTAGAGGTTCGCCATTTGTTGCATTGAACAACAAACAGTTGTAACGTGCTTTTAACAGATTCTTTTTAATAAAAAACTCGATTTTCAGGTACAAAAAAAGACCCGAAAAAATTCTTTGGCGAGAATGGGTCTTTTGATGTACGTGTTGATCACTTACGGATAGTCAACATGCTTAATCATTATAGCAGTCAAAGACCACTCCGCAAGCCATCTAAGGGCTTGTGCGATGCAAATTAGTTCAAATCATACAAATATTTCACCAAAATCGTATTTATTTATTGATAAATCAGAACAAATTGCTGATTTACAAGAAGCTCTTGCCCTTTTTGACAAGTGCTTATCACCACTTACACCGCATTGGGTTAGCAAAGATACACTGAACCACAAACCGAAGCATTTACGCCTACGCACTGGGAAAAACTCACCGAGAGAGAGAGATCATTTTGATTTCATTACACCAAGTGAGCGTTCGCAATATGGTTATCTCCGATATGCGTCAGAGTTTTGGCTTGGTACTTTTGTTATTGATATTGATAGCAATGTAGCAGCCAGTATCGAGGAAATAATCAAATTAAACCCTGATTTACCTTTGCCTAATCTGATTGTCAAAAACCCTGTAAACGGACACGTTCAGCTCTATTACTGTCTGCGAAATTCAGTCTGCATTGATGAAAAAAATAAACGCTATAGCAAGAAAGCGGTTGTGCTATTGAATGCAGTAAAAACACGCCTTAAAGAGCTTCTAAACGGTGATTTTGCACATAGAAATTCAGTCGCCAAAAATCCGCATAGCAGCATGTGGCGAGTATCTACTATGCGAGTACAGCCGTATCAGCTTGCTGAACTTGCGAGAATCACACGTATATATGAGCGTCCAGTGATACGCCCTATGCTATTCACTCCAAATTCAGCGAAAGCGGTCAAATTAAGCAAAAATATAACAGTAGGGGAGCGTAACAATTGGCTGTTTGAAACAGTACGGCATCACGCTTATAAGTTGTATTTCAAACATGGCGAGGACTGGACAAAACGCCAGTTTATGTCTTGCTTGTTTGATTTCATGAATAAACTCAATCTTGAGAAGTGCAAAACGCCACTGGTTGAGCGTGAAGTGCGTGAAATCTGCCGGAGTATTACCCGTTTTTGTTATGAGCGTTATAGCTACTCTGAAAACACTAACGATGTGCTACGCAAGATCGCAAAACAGTTAGGAAGAAAAGGTGGAGCAGCAAAAGGTAAGTCATACGCAAAACAACGCAGAAAAGCCCTCTCGCTGCATCGCAAAGGCTTATCTGTTGAGATCG
>NZ_VPED01000110.1:0-2275 GCF_013417335.1 Acinetobacter sp. YH16031 | reverse complement strand
ATAAGCAGCAATCACAGCGCCACCGAGCTGATACTTTCGATTGTTTTCAGCTTTACGCTTTTTCCCTGCATCTTTTTTCTGGATCTGACTCAAGTACAGCTCCAAATCAGCATATTGCAGTTTTTGAGCTTTGAAATTCAGATATCGGGTACACATCATCTTCAGAATATTTAGTTCAGCAACACCCAATTGATTGTCCTGGTATGCCTGAAAAAGCTCTATAAATTTAGCTTCATATTCAGTCTGTCTAGGATTTTTAGACAGCTCATCAAACAGCAGCTGAAGCTTCAGATGCTCTCTGTAAGGTTTTAATGCTTCTTTGACTAATATTTTCTGTGCTTCAGACAACATCTCAAAATTAAAGTCTTCAGCTTGTAAGGCATCAATGACCTGATTCTGTAAGTCGGTCCGTGGATCTTTTTCTAAGAGATATTCCACAAAAGCATGTAACTCTGCCACTTGAAGTAATTGAGCTGGTCTTCCACGTTTTTTTGCTTTTTCAACAGTCATCATCTGCCGCCAAATTTTCAGAACTGCAACCTCTTTAAATATGGTTTTACCATATTTGAAGAGGGCAGTCTGAAAATAATTATTTAAAATAAAAATAAAATTTCTTGAAAAGAATTTTTATTTTTATTTTAAATAATTCGCACTTGACAGTTTCTTGCTATCGCGAAGAAACTAGTACGCAATGGGGCGTTTCCCCCTTGACCCCCTTTTACCGGATTTTCAGCCATCCAGGCATTCCAAATCCGGGCGGTTTTCATTCCGTTTCACTGCATAAAAACCGGTCCCCAAGCCACCAGAGGTGAGCATGGCCAGCTATCATTTCAGCGTCAAAAGTAAAAACAAAGGCTATGCGACTGGCCACTACCTCTACATCAGCCGACTCATGCAATATGAAGGGATTCGCAAGACCAGCAACGAAACCGTAGAACATATCGAACCAGGCAGAAACATGCCATCCTGGGTGAAAGATCCGATTGAATTTTGGCAGGCAGCAGATAGTTATGAACGAGCCAATGCCAAGGCCTACATGGAGTATGAAATTGCCCTACCAAATGAATTCACGCCAGAACAGCGTAAAACGCTCATAGAGACGTTTTTAGACAAACATATAATTCCACAGCAATATCCGCATTCATACGCCATACACAACGTTAAATCGCGCCTCAGTGGCGAAGATCAGCCTCATTGTCACATCATGTTCTCGCTAAAAGCTGATGACGGCATTGAACGCACAGCAGAACAATATTTCAAACGCTATAACCCCAAAGATCCAAGCAAAGGCGGTGCAAAGAAAATCCAGCTGCAGGATGGCCACGCAGACTATTCCACTTTTTTAATCTATATCCGAAAACAATGGGAAAACCATCTGAATGATGCCCTTGAACAGCACTGCCCTACCGTCACCTACACATTGGATGACCAAGACATCACCATCAAAAATCAGGTTTCAGCAGACAGCTATGAAAAATATAACGAGATCCACAGCACTTTGTATCTTCCTGAGCCTAAGCTAGGCGTTGGTCAACAAAACGCGACAGCGGAATATCTCGCCCAGATCCAAAAAATTCGAGAACACAATCAAAAAGAACGAGAACTCGAAGAACGCCAAAAGCAATTAGATCAACAACATGAATATTTTTATAGTGCTGAAAACCATCCATTTTCATCATTGGAAGTGATGTATTACCTGAATTATTTAGTGAAGAACCAGAAAAATAAGGAAAAACTGGAAAAAGATTTTAGTGAAATTATCAAAACCCAAGAGCCTATATTGCAACAAGAAGGCTGGAACCTTCAGAACATGAATCGAAAATTGAGAGATTCAGAGCATAACTCAACGCCATGCTTTGAGTTTGACGTGTATTCCCCACCAAAGAATCCATTACCCACGCAGAATAAGCCCCCTAAACTGGTTCAACCCGAACAGCCAAAGCCAAAATCTGATGATTATGATTACGGTGGTCCGGGGTTTTAAATTATCTGGATTTATTCAGGCTTTACAGAGCGAGTGTCTACGAGCGAACAGACACAATTAAAATTTTCGCCATGCTTTTTCTCTGATTACAGGCTCCCCTTTGCTGCTAAGACTGAGGTACAGAGCATCCCGAAGGGTGCGAACAGATTCAATTTGCTTCTAGAACGAGCGAAGCGAGCATAAAAAACTTATGAGCGAAGCGAATTCCGAGTTGCTTTTGATCTTGCTTTTGCTTTTTATTAAAGTCACAACGAGATGAGCCAAAAAATTGCCCCTACGAATCGAGCGAAA
>NZ_VPED01000109.1:0-2278 GCF_013417335.1 Acinetobacter sp. YH16031 | reverse complement strand
TCATTCGAGTCTAGACAAAATGACACCAAATGAGTTTTACTATGATCAGCTACCCCAACAAAACAAGGTGGCTTAACTAGAGCGGAATATCACTTATAAATACGCTTTTAGTTGTTCAAACAAGTGGGACCACCTCTATATCTCGATAGGTATAGTAGAGTGATATCTCGATAGGTATAGTGTTTTGCAGTTTAGAGGAGATATCGCGATGCATACGCGGAAGGCAATAACGGAGGCGCTTCAAAAACTCGGAGTCCAAACCGGTGACCTCTTGATGGTGCATGCCTCACTTAAAGCGATTGGTCCGGTCGAAGGAGGAGCGGAGACGGTCGTTGCCGCGTTACGCTCCGCGGTTGGGCCGACTGGCACTGTGATGGGATACGCGTCGTGGGACCGATCACCCTACGAGGAGACTCTGAATGGCGCTCGGCTGGATGACGAAGCCCGCCGTACCTGGCTGCCGTTCGATCCCGCAACAGCCGGGACTTACCGTGGGTTCGGCCTGCTGAATCAATTTCTGGTTCAAGCCCCCGGCGCGCGGCGCAGCGCGCACCCCGATGCATCGATGGTCGCGGTTGGTCCGCTGGCTGAAACGCTGACGGAGCCTCACGAACTCGGTCACGCCTTGGGGGAAGGATCGCCCGTCGAGCGGTTCGTTCGCCTTGGCGGGAAGGCCCTGCTGTTGGGTGCGCCGCTAAACTCCGTTACCGCATTGCACTACGCCGAGGCGGTTGCCGATATCCCCAACAAACGGTGGGTGACGTATGAGATGCCGATGCTTGGAAGAGACGGTGAAGTCGCCTGGAAAACGGCATCGGATTACGATTCAAACGGCATTCTCGATTGCTTTGCTATCGAAGGAAAGCCGGATGCGGTTGAAACTATAGCAAATGCTTACGTGAAGCTCGGTCGCCATCGAGAAGGTGTCGTGGGCTTTGCTCAGTGCTACCTGTTCGACGCGCAGGACATCGTGACGTTCGGCGTCACCTATCTTGAGAAGCATTTCGGAACCACTCCGATCGTGCCTCCGCACGAGGCCGTCGAGCGCTCTTGCGAGCCTTCAGGTTAGAGGCCGTCGACAATGATAATCTGGATCAACGGACCTTTCGGCGCCGGAAAGACGACGCTCGCTAAGCGGCTGCGCGATCGGCGTTCCAAATCGCTGATCTTTGACCCCGAGGAAATCGGGTTCGTGGTGAAAGAAACGGTCCCCATGCCAGCGAGCGGAGACTATCAGGATCTCCCCTTGTGGAGGGGACTTACGATCGCGGCGGTCAGGGAGATTCGAAGGAATTACTCGCAGGACATCATCATCCCAATGACGCTCGTGCACCCGGACTATCTGACTGAGATACTCGACGGGGTAAGGCGGATCGACGATCAGCTGCTGCACATCTTTCTGACGCTCAACGAGGACCTATTGCGTCACCGGATCGCGAACCAGACCATGCATCCTGACCCGAATCGAAATGCGGAGATTCGAGAGTGGCGATTAGCGAATGTCGCCCGATGCTTGGCCGCAAGGGAACGGCTTCCATGCACAACCCGTGTTCTCGATAGTGGTGCACACACCAGCGATGAACTCGCAGCGATGGTGCTCGACGGAATCGATGGGCGCACCTGATCGCCTTCGACGCCTGCGCAAAGCGTAGCGCGAGGGTGGCGGGCTCACGACCAAACGCCCAGAGGTCGATCATCGCAGGGATGTTTGGCTTTGTGGTGCGGACGACGGGACTCGAACCCGTACTCTCACAGAGAAGCAGATTTTCGTACCACCTCGACTTTCGCCGCCGTCTGATGACGTTCGTGGTCTGGACTGTCCCTTCGCCATTGCCCGAAGGCTTTAGGCGCCGCCCGTCCAGTCTCTACACCTTCCCCCGAAGGGGCTTGGCTCGGGATTGGCTTAGGGTATTGCCCGTTAGCGTTCCCCGACTTTGAGCGGTTCTACTCCGCGGATTTCCCCGCGGGCACTCCAATTTTAAAGTCTGCTGCGTCTACCGATTTCGCCACGTCCGCCTTTTTTCGCCGTTCCTAGCGCTCGTGCGATGCACCTATGTTGCACCTAGCGCCGAATCGTTCTTCGTCATCCTGAAAAACCACGTCTCCTAAAGCCTTGCATAGCTTATCTTTTCTCCACCACGAACTTTTTTGGGCACTGTTGCAAATAGTCGGTGGTGATAAACTTATCATCCCCTTTTGCTGATGGAGCTGCACATGAACCCATTCAAAGGCCGGCATTTTCAGCGTGACATCATTCTGTGGGCCGTACGCTGGTACT
>NZ_VPED01000108.1:0-2295 GCF_013417335.1 Acinetobacter sp. YH16031 | reverse complement strand
CAAAAACCTAACATTTCGCCCCCACTAAAAGTCAAAAACCTAACATTTCGCCCCCACTTTAGTGTCTGAAACACTGATATAGCAATACATTGAGACTGGCCGTAAAGCTTTTTAAAAGCTTTTTAAAAGCTATTAAAAGCTTTTAATAAAGCTTTTAAAATTAGTAAATGAAAAAATAAATGAAAAATTGCCCTTGGTTTTCGCTACGCTCAAACTCTATTGAATCTCGCTTTCGCTCGATTCGTGGGGCAATTTTTAGTTAATATTCTTGTTACTTTAAGAAAAGGCAAAAGCAACTCGGAATTCGCTTCGCTCATAAGTTTTTTATGCTCGCTTCGCTCGGTCTAGGTGCAAAGATCAGCATGTGATCTACTTTCAATTTGTTGAAGCAAATATTTTAAAAAGCAGTTTTTCAGGGAGTCTAGGCGCAAATTTTCGTTGTGTCGCTCGTAGACACTCGCTAAAGAGGATCTGAGATGAGCAAAGATAAAAAAGATGAAGATTTGGTTTCTCTCTCGATGAAGAACTTCAACAAACCACGATGGTTTAGAGCCAATGAAGATGGTGTCTTTTGTGAAGTAACTTGGGAGGAGTTCTTTAAAAACCATGATGACCCAACAGGGTTAGAAGATTTTATGACAGATCGAGAGCAAGATACACCAAGAGATGTGGATTTATAGCGCATGGTTTGCTGTATTTGGCGTTTTATTGGTCATTCCTATTCTACCTATAGGTTTTAGTTTAAAGTGCCTTAAAACGCAAATGGTGAGCATTTAGACAACCCACCTCGTTTCGATATTCTGTTGGCAAGAATATCCGAGGGGGTCTAAAAAATGCTTATAACGTATGCACCGTAAAATTTTGTCGAAGTGCCGATTGCCAACCAACCAACACCAAACTTTAAAACGCTAATTTTATTCATAAAATCAGAAAATATTTATCCTATGGTGGATAACAACCTCGAAAAACTATGTCTTCAGAAGTTTAGTTTAGTCCGAGCGACCAACTCGAACAGCAGGGGAGACCAATCCCCATTTAACCTTTTTGATTTCCCTGTGACATTAAATTCACAGCCTTCAAGCACTTTTACCATGCAAGAAGTAACACACTCAACTACAGTCCCCTGTAGCCTCAACATCACTCTTTCGCAAAACCACGATTCCCTTAACAAGCCATTTCTGACAACGGTAGCTATGGTCTTTTCCCAACTTTAGAGAGCTTAAATACTTTCAAAGAAACTATTTAAGCCTGCTCTAAAGAAACGTCCTATTCATTCACTTACTTAATGAATATTCCAATCCGATTAATAAATCTCCTGTGATTATAGATCCCTATCTATTTCACAAAAGACGAGCAAACTATTCAGACGTTTAACGGTACAACTTCGGCAAAAACAACTTACCTTATATGCGCTACTAAAGATCGCTCCAACACATCTATGCCGATAACTAAAAATTAGTTATTCAAATACTTAGGTGACAAAACCTAATGACATAAAAGTGCGTCCCAAGTTATCTTTTGAAGTCTTAACAAGCAGTACGCCCATCCACTAATTTTCTAAACCTTTTCCTTGCTTTTCGGTACGCAGTTCCAAAATACCGATTCCGCAGCTTAAAAAATATCATCATGGGTAGAACACTTACTTAGCACAGTCGATGAGGATTTCTCCCCACCTTTAACACGTTTAAGCTATACATCGACCTTTCGAGCCAAAATGGAATGTCATCACGACAAATTCACCACCTGACCCAAAAGTGCCACTCTCGCCAGCTTTCACCTTGATCGCCTGTACCCTCTCGAATACCGCAGAAGCCATCGTGTGTGCCACGCACCTCGCCAAACCATAAAGATTCAGCGAAGAACGGTAGTTATTAACGCTACTCTCCATCTATGGATTTCACTCACTATTTCTTCAAAAGCAGGATTTCAGCCCTTTCAGCCTAGAATGGGGTTTAACCCATTCGCCACCTTTCGGTGATTCCGTTTCCTTGTCGCCCAACTTCAAGAACCAACAATGAAGTGGATTGAGTAGAATTTGAGGGTAGGCAAAAGCCACCCCTCATCAGCCCTCATCAAAGCGTACCGAGCTACGTTTCCGCAGCAGTCCGCTTCGTCAAGCAGTTTTCAGGCTGTCAACCTTTCCACTGTGAGCTGTTGAAAATCAAAATTTTTAGTGTGCCTAACGGCACACTAAAAAACGGTTAGGTCTTTTAGGTGCGTTGGTCAGACACACTTCACAACTGATGAGAAAATCATAATGCACAAAAAATATGCTGTCTAGGTGCGTTCGCATGG
>NZ_VPED01000107.1:0-2398 GCF_013417335.1 Acinetobacter sp. YH16031 | reverse complement strand
GAAGCTCGAAGTTGTCGGCTTAGGACGTAACGTTACAATGTTCGAGAAGGGCCGTCATTGGGCGTATAAGGCCATTAGAGACTATATGCACCATAACACTAGCCTTGAGTGGGAAAAGGCCGTCAGAGCGCAAATAGAA
This sequence comes from Acinetobacter sp. YH16031, assembly GCF_013417335.1. NCBI lineage: Bacteria > Pseudomonadati > Pseudomonadota > Gammaproteobacteria > Moraxellales > Moraxellaceae > Acinetobacter > Acinetobacter sp. YH16031. Next base: position 2,259 of record NZ_VPED01000107.1, on the reverse strand, counting down.
GCGATTAACAGCGGGTTTGAACAACCCTTACCTTATAGCGAAGTAAAAGCGACAGCAAAGAGCATTGCTAAGTGGGTGTGGCAGCGTTTTAGCTATGGAGAGTTCAGCGCCGTACAAGCAGTGCGCGGAGCAAAGGGTGGTAAAGCCAAAGGATTGGCTTATTCAGTAAAGCGTGAACAGGCAATACAGCTGAAAGCTAACGGCATGAACAATACCCAGATAGCAAAACAACTGGAGGTCGACCGTAAGACTGTCCGACGTTGGTTAGGGGTGGGACAATAGCCTTATCAGATAACAGCCTTCTGTTTTTAATCTCGAGGGGATTTTTTGTGGGTCTTACTAATAATGATTTGGAACGCGATGAGGACTTTTTAGAGTGTTCTAAACTTTACTTTAAAGTTGCACATGATGAATATCGGGATGAACTTTTGAGGGCTAATCGTCTTGATGAAAAAATCGGGCGTTTAATTGCTATCGTAAATATTTTGCTTGCTGGTATTGTAGCTTTTTCTACTACTTCTTTTTCAGATGAGCTTTTTACAGAATTATCTAATGGTTTAAAGATCTTACTTATCTTAATTCTTTTACTTTTATTGTCTTTTACATTCCTTTCTTGGTGGTTTTTGGTCACGGCTTCTAATTTCTCCTCTATAGGAAAAATAGCTGTTGATGATGAAGTTAGAGACTGGGTTTCTTCAAAGTCTCAAAGTGAGATGTATATTGCTCTTGCAGATGATTACAAGCATGCGATTGATAATGCAGAGAAAAAAATAAATCAATGTAAGGTAGACCCTTTAAATAAGAGTCTCTTTTTTTTGAAGTTATCGGTTGTTACATTATTGGTTTATCTAGTAATGATTTTTATTTTGAAATATGGAGCTATAACGTGACGACCCCGAAGGATCAAGTTCCTCCAAAGGAGCCAGTAAAAAAACCTATGCCGGATTATCAGCCTAGACCCTTAAGAAATGTGAATGAAAGTAATGTAGGGAATGGATATTCGCCAACAATATTAAATGAAGATAAGTCAGGTCGAAAGTAAGCCAAATTAAGTTTTCCATCATTGATGGTGGAAAACTTTTCTAGCGGTACATGTCACGTTAATGTAACCTGAACATTGAGTAGACAGTGAAAAAAACAATATGAAGGCACTATCGGTCATTGAGCTGGCAAAGCTGTATGGTATGAACCGCCAAAGCATCTATAAGCGTATAAATAAAGGCGATCTGAGCAAAAACAGTGACGGTAAGATTGATCTTGCCGAGGCTATAAGAGTCTTTGGTGAGCCATCACAGCGAAGCACACAGAACGTCACGTTACAGTCCCAGGCGGCACAAAAGTCGGCAGAAGTTGACATACTGCAACAACAGGTAGACATACTTAAAAAGCAGCTTGATCTGGCTCAAGAGCGCGAACAGTTCCAGCGTGAGCAGTTGAAAGCAAAAGATGATCAAACTTACTCGCTACAGCTGCTTTTGGGAGCGCCAAAACCAGAACAGAAAGAAGAAAGTACAGAAGCCGATCAGCCAATAGCGCAAGTGGCCTCAGATCAGACTATGGAGGAGCCCAGGACAACTAATCCGGTATCACAGCCTGAACCTAAACGCCGTGGCTTGTTTGGCCGTGTAATACGTGCGGTACTCGATTAAAGTCATGAAGTTACACTAATAGGGTAGATAAGAACTATTTTAGAGATAGTCATGATCTGACTGATACATAAACTTATCCACAAAGTTGTCGATAAATAAACTATATTTCTTTGATTTTAAAATAAAATTCTTATTGTATAAGTAGTTACGAGTACACAGAAATTGGGGGAGTTCTTTCCCTAAACTTTTTGTCTAAATACGAAAATTTTTTCATAAAAAGTCAATATTGATCTACCCTATATTTTCCCGTATCTTGCCAAAATAAGGTGTTGATTCTGTTGTCAGACAGCACTGAGAATATCATTAAGTTACCCCTCTCATCTTCCACAATTCGAGAGATAACTTAATGAGTATGGAGCCTTAATTTACTTCTCTCATCTTCCACAACTCGAGAGATAAATTGAGGCGTTATCGAGGCCAGAGAAGACAACGATGAGGTATATAAATTGATATTAAAGTCGAAAAGACCGTTGAACACAACCGGAATTTGTCATTGCCTTCTCACAGACAGAGAGGAGGTAAGGCATGAATATGATTTCACTGAAATTGATTCTACAAGCTATTAGCTTGCTAGCAGACTTAATTCAGCTCACGCAAATCTTGCAACCAT
>NZ_VPED01000106.1:0-2427 GCF_013417335.1 Acinetobacter sp. YH16031 | reverse complement strand
ACTTACTTCATTGGCGTTACTCTTGGGAGGATGATTTGAATAAGGTTATTTTATAATGATAAGACAATCTGTCAAGCTTGTACTAAAGCTTCTAAAAGTTATTTAACATAATGGCGATTATGCGAAACGAGATTGTAAGCCCAAAGTAGAAATGTCCGGTTTCTCCAAAGTAAAAATGTCCGCTTTTAGAATATGCGCTTTTGCGATTATCGAAGCGGACGGTTTGATATGTTGGTGTCTATGTCGGATAAAGAACTTAAACGATTGTCGGTCTTGCAGGAAATCTGCGATCAACGCATAACTCAATCCCAGGCTGCTCAGCTACTTCATATTTCAGAACGTCAGATCAGACGCTTACTGCAGAAATACAAAGCTCAAGGCCCAGTTGCATTAGCCCATGCTGCACGTGGTCAAATCAGCAACTCCAGGCTTCCTGAAGAACTCAGACTCAAGTGCCTCAATATTGTTTCGGATCAACTGCATGGTTTCGGACCCACTTTAGCGCATGAAAAGCTCACTACCATTCATGGATTCGACATCTCGGTGGAAACACTACGTTCCTGGATGATTGCAGCTAATTTATGGATTCCTCGCTCCAAACGCCTGAAACGCCCGTATCAGCCTCGTTATAACCGGGACTGTTATGGTGAACTGATCCAAATTGATGGCTCACACCATGACTGGTTTGAAGGACGCGCTGCTAAATGCTGTCTGCTGGTATTTATCGATGATGCCACAGGCAAATTGCAGCATTTACGCTTCTGTGAATCAGAATCAGCCTTTGACTATATGATTTCGACACGCCTGTATGTCGAACAGCACGGTAAGCCTTTAGCGTTTTACAGCGACAAACATTCAGTCTTTAGGGTGAATCAAAGCAGTAAGAAAGACACCAAGATTACCCAGTTTGGACGCGTGCTCAGTACCCTCAATATCGATATCATCTTCGCTAATTCACCACAGGCCAAAGGCCGTGTAGAACGAGCCAATAGAACGCTTCAGGACCGTCTGATCAAAGAAATGCGCCTGGAAGGCATCTGTTCGATTGAACAAGCGAATGCCTGGCTACCCTGCTTCATTGAGCAATTCAATCAGAAGTTTGCCAAGATGGCCTTTAATCCCAAGGATCTACACCGGACTGTCACTGAAACAGCCGAAGAATTAGATGATATTTTTACCTGGCGTGAACCCCGCAGAGTCACGAACAGCCTGACCATTACTTATGATAAATGCGTATATCTCCTGGAAAACACGGAAGAAAACCAAAGATTGATTGGCAAGTATCTTGAGTTCCTTGAATACCCGGATGGTACAGTTGCAATTGAATATCAGGGTAGAAAAATCAATTACAGCATCTTCGACAAATTAAGCCAGCTGAACCAGCGAGAGATTGTTGAGAATAAACGTTTGGGTTCTGTATTGGCCCATATTCAACAACAGCATGAAGAATTAGAACAGCAAAACAAACGGAATCGTTCTCAAGCTATGCCACGTAGACGTGCACAGAAAACAGCAATTCAAAAACGAAATCTGAATCCTGTGCTTGACTTGGAAATGTCGGTATAGGACATTTCTATTTGGTTTTAAGGTAGGACATTTCTACTTAGGAATAACATTGCATGTTAGAACCTATTCAAAGTCCGTATTTAATAGCTTCTCTTAGCGGATTTACTCATTTTCAAGCACTTGTAAGTAAAGCTCATCCGCTTTTTGAGCAATGGCTTTGCCATTCTCACGCATTTCTAATTCTTTAGCTACATAGGCTTGAATCGGTATGTTGTAATAGCCACCACCATAGTAGTCTTTAATGAGTTTCAAAGGCACTTCCACACCATATTCATCAAAAAGATTACGTCTGTAATTATATTCATGGATCGTATCCGCATAGGTCGGCAATCGGGGTAGATAGGTCAAGTGTGGTGTAGCAATTTCCATCTGCATCCATGTTTTCTGCTTCTTAGACCTGTACTTTAAAAAACGCTGTGCAAAATGGATAATCTGCCCTGCTTGGGAACGGCTTGCTTTGAAAACAGACCATGTTTCAACCATCAGGAATAGATTTTTAATGTCGGCTCGGTTCTTCTCTGCTAGAGAACTATTTTTTTGACTAGCCAATTTATTAATAGAATCAGTAAATTTAGTTTTAATTTTTTCAATACTTTGCTTTGTATATCGCCAAGTCCACGTATAAGCCCTTACTCTGTCTTTGTAGTCTTTTTCATCACCCAAGATGAGCTGTTTATAAGTCTTATGCGTATCTCTAAAAAGCTCCATAGTCACCAGGGCAGTAGGTTTGACAGCAATTGGATTTTTTAAGACAAATTGTTTTGGCTCATTATCTTTGAAGTAGTCTGCAATCAAGGTCTTTTCTGCTGAGATCGAATCAAGATCCCACTTAAAGCCTTTGTACTTCTCTTTAAGAGTCTG
>NZ_VPED01000105.1:0-2433 GCF_013417335.1 Acinetobacter sp. YH16031 | reverse complement strand
TTAACAAGTCCTATGTAACTACTCCTAACGCTCCGCCTATGTGAAGTTCCCCTGTAAGCGGTTTAGCCTTTCGACTATAGCTACAATACGCCAGTGACACTTATTCCTACCACACGTACTGCATGCCGACCGTAAAACGGACACGCAGAAGCGGGCAAAGCTCGATCTAGGATGCTTATTTGATGGTTTAAAACACGAATTAACGAAGACTTATCATTTTGAGGCTTGATATAAACACTGTTTATTGTGAAAATAGAGTTCAGGTACAAGCCTTTTGGTGAAATCATAACGGTCGCCAAACCTTATGATCTTCGTTACTTGATGTTAGTTCCATCAAATAACTGCGTACCGCTGAATTTACTTGAAAACCCCTCTAAGTTGCAAGACTTAGAGGGGTTTTTGTTTAGAATTTTACATTACAAGTTACTTATTCTTGTTTAAAGCAAATTTTCGCTTCTTAATCACAGTAAGTGGCTTTTCTTGTGGAGCCATATTTTTCTGAATGGTTCCCTGCTTCATCTCTACTGGGACAGCACTATTTTCAGTAGTCTTTGGATTAGATTCTTTAGGCTTTGACTCTGTTGGCTTTTGCAGAGTTGCTTCCTTATTTTTAATTTTTATATAAATTTTATGAGCAACTGTATTGTGCTCCTTAATTTCCCTGTTCTTATCAGCCAATTTTTTATACTGTTCCTTAAAAGGTTTTATAAATTTTTTGATAGCTGATAAGAACACGGCTTCTTCAGGATATATGTCCGCTAATGTCTTAGGTGTTTCCTTTTGCACGAAATTGATGAGATCGGCTGGAAATTTATTAAGAATCTCTGGAGTAGCAAAGCTTACAAAATCATAGTCATGATAAGAAATTACAGCATATCGGGTATTTTTCTTAGTCGGACTTTTAATATAACCTTTGACTGTTGCCTCTCCTTGATCAAGTAACTTTTTCAAATAGAAATCTTTGATTTGGTTTTCTATAAGCGCATTACCTCTATAGAACCTAAGCTTCTGACTGATTTCCGCCTGTTCTTCCAGGTTGTCTTCATCAACAAGTTTTAGCTGTTCGGATTGGTTAAGGAATTGAGCATAATTATATTGAGCCAGTTCGGATGTCCAAATCAGTAACTGATCAAGGTTTTTAGGCATAGGAACTTTCAAATCATTCAAATCAAGCTTTTTAATGGGCGCAAGTTCTTCTTCCTTAAACTCTGTTCTTTCTAAACTTGATTGCTTTAACATAATAATTTCCTTAACTTCCACTAATTTTAAACATAATAAAAATTATAAATGAGTGCTTAGAGCCTTCATTTTCAGATTCAGCTATTTGGGGTCAATAACGCATAAATCCCCATGCTTCCCATAGCCACACTGCTCTTTCATCACTCGGACGCAGGGCTTGGACTCTTCTCCAACGGCACAACTTTGAATATCAAACTGAATACCTTGCTGCCTTAAACTCTCGATCTTTGGAATATTCTCTAAAGGCTTAATATAAGATGCAAATAGCCACGTCATAGTCAGTATGAGAACTGAAAAAACACCTAAGAAAGTGGTGATTAACTTCCATGAAAATTGATCATTGGCTGATTCAATCGAGTTTTTCAAGCGTCCAAGCGCTTTAGCGGTCTTAATAAGTTCTGCTGTACCGTCCTGTAAGCCCTCATTTACCGCTTTTGATATAGTGTGGTGGGTTTGCCCAGCAATAGTGCTTTGAATGTGTTCTTTCGTGATTTGAAGCTCTTTAACGGCCTGATTGACTAGGTTCTGCTGTTGTTCTGCAACTGCCATCAGTGCATATAACTTTTTTTCATCAGGTGTCATCGGCTCATCCCTCTAAACTTCATTGTTTTCTGTTGCTCTCGTTCTAATTTCTGCTGTTCTTTGTACTGCTGTAAGGCAAGCTGTTTAAAGCTGTCAAAATCAGCCTTAAAGCTCTCAATGCCCTGTTTAATTTCTTTGTCTGAGATAGGGCTGTTTTTGAGGTCTTTCAGGTCTTTTTTCGGGTCGCCTAAATCTAGTCGTTCAAGCTCTTTATAGGCCGTTCGTGACAGTTGTAGGGCTTCCCTAATTTCAGGGTCTTTGGCTTGGCTTGGTAACAGTTTTTTTTCAGGTTCTTTCTCTATGCCTTGCTCTTTGTAGCTTCGCATATCAATACGGCTGTCAATTTGGTGTTTTTCTAAATGGCTGTTGCATAAATCTGCCCATCTTTGGCGTAGGTCTTTAATATCGGTTTTTCGTTCCTGGTAACTCTTACCTGTATTATCTTTTTTAGCTCCGCCACGTTCAGGATTTTTACTGTTATAGCGTTTGAAATACTGCTCCGGATCTCGTTCAATTCCATCTTGCAGACGTTCATTAAACATGAGATGCACGTGGGGCTGATCGTTGCCGTCCATTGCTTTAGGATTATGAATCGCAAACTGATACGGATAT
>NZ_VPED01000104.1:0-2511 GCF_013417335.1 Acinetobacter sp. YH16031 | reverse complement strand
GTGCCGGGCGGAGAAGCCCACAACAAAGCGCCCCCCGCGCGTGAGAAACCTTTCGACGCATGACGCGATTCCAACAACACAAAATACCAGTGGTCACGCCCTGACGATTTGCTGCTAATGCACACGACACAAGAGCCGAACCACGTTGCCAAGCTTAATGCTCAAGCAAAAAAAATACTCTCAAGCAAAGAGCTAGAAACCTTGCCCAAAAAGCAATTTTACAAAGCAATTGATAATTACGTGAAAACCCTCTTAAAAACCAACACAGCAAAAAATAGAGCGGAAATAATCACCTGTATCAAACAACTAGATGGAGTCGACTCGATAAAACCAAATAAAGAGTCTCTAACGGTCACTCTCAACAACGGCAAAAAACATCGAATAAAAGGTGATTTCTATCATGAAAACTTCGAAATTGGATCTTATTCAGAGCATCTCAGAGCAGCAGCAGAAAGCCGACCAACTGCAAGTGAGCTTGCAGCAGCTCTCACAGACGCTGAGCAACTTCGAGCAACTTATAGAGCAAAGCGAGAAGCCTATAATCAACAACACCACGCTTTTACGCAAAGTACAGCAGACGACAACAACCATAGAATCGCACCTAAGCTCGATTTTGACCGAGCTAGGGTTTCTATCACCCCAAGCAATAAAAACGCTAACAGCGAGCTATACGGAGCAAATAGAGGCACTTCAAAAAAAACTAGCGAATATAGATATTACGGAAATATCAAAAGTGAAATCGAGCATAGATTCGTTTTCAACCTCAATTCAGGCTCTACAGAACCACATCAACAGCCAGTTGCAGAGCCTTTCAATCGACAAGCAGAGTCTACAAAAGAGCATACAAACCCAAGTACAGCAAGCGATAGCGAACCAAAGCGTACAGATCGAGAGCGAAATACAAACACTGATTTCAGAAAAGCTAAGCAATCAGAGATCGAAATACATTCTTTGGGGGGTAATCAGCTTTGGAATACTGAGTCTTTTAATGAGTTTTTATCTGAGCTATCAAGCCAGCATGAATCTAAAGACCATCGAAGCACAAGAACAAATAATTCAGCAGAACAGTCAGCAAATCAGAAATCAAATCAAAATGTTGGAAATCCAACGGAGGTAAGCAATGCAGACAGAAATCGACCACTTCTTAACAGAGCAAAACAACTTGTTATCAGAACAAAACAGCTTATTGATTCAACAAATCAATTCATTAAAAACAATCTTGAGCGAATACAGCGAAGTAGAGCAGAGCTTAAAAACTCAACTCAAACAACAGCAAACCTTGATTTCAGCACAACAATCCGAAATAGCCAAAATCGAACAGGGGAGTTTTTCCGAGCAGTTACAGCAAGCATTTCAAGAAAACTTGAAAATCCAATTGAGTCAGCAATTAACCAAATCATTGAGTCAACTGGATTTAAAAATCATTGTCAGCAACTTAGTAACAGCAAATTTAGAACCGATTCAAACAACAATCAGCACACAACAATCAGACATCGAGAGAGCACTCTCGAAAATCTTGCAATTGAAAGTTCCGAGCGACTTCTACGAAGATTTGCAGATGCAAAGCAAGCAGATCAACATGCTTGGGAAAACTCTAGAGAACTTGACGAAATTAATCGAAAACTTGAACGACTAGAAATCGGAATAACAGAAATTCGACTCAAACCCAAGCCAGCTCTTGATTTTAAATATTTAAGAAGCGACGGTTATTACCCCGATTATGTTGCTTATCACAAAGAAATCAGTGAAAAACAACAGCAAGCATATAAAAATCAGAATCAAATACAACTGATTGTTTTAACGAGTAAAAAAATTAAAAATATAGAAGAATACATAAATCGATCAAGTAAAAATCTCACTCACAGCGAGTGTAGAAAGTTAGATGAAATCATCAAAAACGACCGAAGAATGTTGAGATATCTTGAATGTGAGAAGATTTTAGAGCCTAGAAATTCCCATCTCAAAGAACCAAGAGAATTATATCAATCATGTTTGAAAGGCTTTGAGACGATCAAAAATGATATTCACGAAATTAAAAACCCATCACAACAACAAAACAGCATTGAATTATCAAGTCATGAACTCAAACAGCCACAACCGAGAAATGATTTTGACTTGAATATGTAATCCAATTCAGCAAAAGCAGTAATCAGAGGGGGGAATAAGTGATCTACCGTTATGTTGCTCACACTCCGTTCGCTTTGTGCTTTTCTTTTTGAGGCTAACAGGGATTAGCCGAGCGAGTGTCTACGAGCGATTGAACACTATCAAAATTTTGCCCTGCTCTTTCTCTGATTACAAGCTCCCCTTTACTGCTCAGACTTAGATATAGAGCATCCCGAAGGGTGCGAACAGATTTAATTTGCATCTAGGTCGAGCGAAGCGAGCATAAAAAACTCATGAGCGAAGCGAATTCCGAGTTGCTTTTGTTCTTTTTCTAAAATTCACAAAATATTTAAGCAAAAAATTGCCCCTTCGAATCGAGCGAAAGCGAGATTCAATAGAGTTTGA
>NZ_VPED01000103.1:0-2550 GCF_013417335.1 Acinetobacter sp. YH16031 | reverse complement strand
ACTTTGCATGACATTCAGGTTGAGGAGGGGCGGATTCTTCAGGATTTATTGAAGGATCGCCAGTCAATCAATTCTGGAGATATGGCGGATGACTAATTTTGAGGTTACGGCTAACAAGCCTATGGCTTCACTTGATGAAGCTGCTTCATATTTTAAAAAAGTGTTGCAGGAGCATTTAGATAAAAAACGTGACATCACGTTATTTGCTATTGCTGTTGTTGAGGGTCGATTAAAAGTGATTGAGGGTTTTCCAAGATGATTAAGTTAGAGGGAACAGTATTAAACGTCTTTACTCAACAAGGCGGAACAAACAAGAAAGGCGAAGCCTTTGAAGATCGTGACAAGGTGCAAATTTTGGGAGCTATGGAGCTTCCAAACGGTGATGTAAAAAATGAGCTTTTTACATTATCAGTCGAAAATCATCGTGATTTTATCGACTTCTTAAATCAAAAAATTTCTATTGCTGTTGGAGCAATGGCAAGCGGACGTAATGTGATTTTTTATGTCGCAAAAGGCGCACAGCCTGAATTAGCAAAAACCGTGTGAAACACGAAAAAAAACAGTGAGTTAGGCTTGCCTACTCGCTGTTTTTTCTTTCTCTTGATACTATTGATTAAAGTGGGGACAAAAATTGACTAAAAAAGGCAATAAAAAAGCCCATAATTCGGCTGCTTTGGCGGGCGTTGAATTACAGGCTTTGGAATCTTCTTGCGAAGATCAACATTCGGATAGAATAACACGTTTTGCGACTTTAAAACATAGGGCTAAAAACCAAGAAAACTATCTTTTTACACTAGCCAAGTTTAAAGAGAACTATGTTAAAGACGTTAAAAACGATGAATCTATTGCGGCTCTTAAATCTGCCCAAAAATTGAATGAGTGCGGAAACTATCTGCTATTCAAAAATTTCTATACTTTGGGTGAAATCAAACTAACAAAAATCCAAACATGCGGGCAGCATTTGCTTTGCCCTTTCTGCGCTGCTATTCGTGCCTCCCGTGCTGTTACTCGATACGTTCAACGTATTGATGAAGTATTAACGCAAAATCGCAAGCTCAAGCCCGTTCTAATCACGCTCACAGTAAAAAACGGTTCTGACCTACGGGAACGTGCCGACCATCTTCTAAACGCCTTTAGGAAGCTCCTAGAGCGTCGTAGAGACTTCATCAAGAAGGGTCGAGGGTACAACGAGTTTTGTAAGGTTCAGGGCGCTATGTACTCATACGAAAACACGTATAACGAAAAAACAGGTGAATGGCATCCCCATATTCACATGTTTGCACTGGTGGATAGCTGGATTGATCAGCAAGAGTTTGCGGAATATTGGCAAAGCCTCACTGGTGATTCTTATATTGTAGACGTTCGCAGGGCGAAAAAAGAAAAGGGTTCAGGCTATGCGGGAGCAGCAGCAGAGGTCTGTAAGTACGCTTTAAAGTTTGGTGATCTATCGGTTGAAAAGACTTGGGAGGCTTTTAAGATTCTCAAGGGGCGTCGCTTAACTGGCTCATTTGGTCTTTTATGGGGTGTCAAAATCCCTGAAGAAGCTACGGACGAACTTCCAGACGATCAGTCTTTGCCATATCTCGAAATGCTTTACAAATTCAACTATGCCAAGCATTCATACTATGACTTGATTGTTACACGCAACGTAGAGCCAAAGGCGAAAGCGGAACTAGGAGGAGGAGGAGGAGTTGCGACGACGACCGACCGACGTTGTGAAGCTGTAGCATTGGCGACTAAGGACGAAGCTATCATTTTCGGTCGTGGCGAGGGCACGCAGCACGTGAAAATGAAGCGAGGACGCAAAAAAGCCCACTGGAGAATCCCACCTGCTACCCGTGTTCGGGTTCGGCAACGAATCCGAAGATGGGACGGATATTTATATAATATTGACCTATTCCCGTATGTTGAGCATAGGCTATTAGCTTTTATTGGTTAGCCTGTTTCTTGAGAAACGCGTAAGCGTGCATTCTGAAAATTCTACTGCAACACGTAAGAGTTAGAGCAGGCGGAGTGCCTGCGAACTGACGCAATAAAAACTCTTAACTTTCCTTTCCCTGATTACAAAGCTCCCCTTAGCACCTAAGTGGGAGCTTTTAGCAATCCCGCAGGGTTGCGCCACAAAGAATAATGATATATAAATAACTCACCAGTTAAGCTACTTTAATTTTTTTACATATACAGGGTATATCATTATGACTGAGCCAACTAATTTAGATTTGTTTGTTGCTGAACTTAAAAAAACAGGTCGTTCTAGCTATCACGGTGCATATTTTCAAGTTCCTTTCCGTATCCAATTGCATCTTCATGCGAAAGTTGAATCTCTTGCAAAACACTTAAACAGCTCTCGAAATAAAGTCTTGAATGATCTTTTGGCTATTGCTCTTGATCAGGTTTATTTATCTTTAAATCTCGATGAAGACACTTTGCATGACATTCAGGTTGAGGAGGGGCGGATTCTTCAGGATTTATTGAAGGATCGCCAGTCAATCAATTCTGGAGATATGGCGGATGACTAATTTTGAGGTTACGGCTAACAAGCCTATGGCT
>NZ_VPED01000102.1:0-2595 GCF_013417335.1 Acinetobacter sp. YH16031 | reverse complement strand
CAACACCTTCGCGTGCTGGAATCATGGTTGCATCACGGCTAATATGACCGATTAACGTATCCGCAAGATTGGACTTCACCATCTGCTCATGAACGCGAGTGGTTAGTTTACGCGCTGCAAATTCAGCAAAAACACGGCTAAATGTCCCTTCGCTGGGTAGTTTTTTATACAGATTGAAGCCGCAAATTCGCCGCAATCTACGATCAACTTCTAGGCGTTCAATCAAGCCCCGTGTGGTGACGATACCAAGTTCAGCTTTTGCAATAAAGGCACATGCCAAAGCGCAGCGGTCAGCAGGAGGTCTTCCCACAGCACACCCTTGATATTGGTATACCAAGGATTCGATGTCACTCCACTCGAGCACACGAATAATGCGTTCGAGCTTTGAGCTGATGCCGTCTAAATCGGCTGCGACTAAAGGAATAAGTTCGTATTGTAAGGCTTGAAACCGTTGTTTGAGAAAAGGGCTTAATGTAGTATTCATGCTGTAGATGTTAGGGTGTTGGTTTAGAAGCTCATTTTAACATCTACAACTTTTTTCAAAAAATGTTAATTCAGGCTGTTTGTGGAGTTTTGCAAGTGCCTCTATATAGAGAAATTGCAGAATTTTTCAAGAAAAATGCAAGGATATTTTGGGCAGAATGGTCAATCGACTTTATAGCTTCAAGACATTGTTTCCTGCAACGCAGTGTTCTATGGCGTTTATTTAAGCAAAATGGATCACTATGTTATTATTACGCCGTTTAAAAAATTCTCTCGATTTAAGCATTTTGCTTACAAGTACCAGGTCCTCATATGATTAAGTGGATTATCCTGGCGATCTTTGTCATTTCTGCGTTTTATATTCAACAACGCGGCAAAGTTCGTCACTCATTTTACCGCCAGTTTTTTGATCACTCGACTTTGCTCGCGCCGATTAATTTTCTGATGTATATGTTTTCTAAAGTGCCAAGTCAGCCTTATATTGACACTCAGCATTTTAAAGATTTGAAAGTCTTGGATGAAAACTGGGAAATGATTCGCGATGAAGCGCAAGCTTTATATGAACAAGGTGGCATCAAAGCGTCGAGTAGTTATGATGATTTAGGTTTTAACTCCTTTTTTAAAACCGGCTGGAAACGTTTCTATTTGAAATGGTATGACTCTGCACATCCTTCTGCGGCAGAGCTTTGTCCTAAAACCACAGAACTGCTGAAAACGTTGCCTTCAATTAAAGCTGCAATGTTTACTGAGCTTGCGCCGGACAGCCGTTTGGTACGTCACCGTGACCCGTATGCTGGTTCATTGCGTTATCACTTGGGGCTACTAACGCCGAATGATGATCGTTGCTTTATTGATGTCGATGGTCAGCGTTATTCATGGCGTGATGGTGAAAGTGTGGTGTTTGATGAAACTTATATTCACTATGCAGAAAATAAGACTGAACAAAACCGCATCATTTTCTTTGCCGATGTTGAGCGACCGTTAAGCTCAAAGTTGATGGCACGCTTTAACCATTGGTTTGGTAAAAATATCATGACCGCAGCCAGTTCACCAAATGAACATGGGGATCAAACGGGTGGACTCAATAAAGTTTTTGGTTATGTTTATCAAATTCGGATCAAAGCCAAAGCACTGAAAAAGACCAATCGAAAATTGTACTATTTCTTAAAATGGTTTTTGATGTTGGGTATTTTCTTCCTGATTTTTGTGCGCCCATATTTATTTTAATCGTGAAGCAAAGATTGAAAAAATACGCTCTTCGGGGCGTTTTTTTATGTGCTTTAAAATTAATCTGCAAAGTTGCATGCCAATCGAAAAATCTTGTATAGAATGAAAACAATAGATGGGGGATGCAATGTACACGTTTAGTTCTAAAAAAGATTGGTGGGTGGTGGCCTTTATTGTTTGTATGAGTGGCTTGCTCATTCAATTATTACTGACGATGCAAGCTAAAGGTACCATGCAGCAATATCCTGTTCATTAATTAAAATACAATGATTTTTATTTATTCTATTGATTTTTTTGGCAAATCTCTCTACTACTTTGTGGGATGATGGCATTGTAAGGATTACTTCATAATCTTTTTCATGCATTAAGCTATGGAGAATTTTAGAGATATTGGGGTTGAATTTTCCACACTCTTTAAGAGATATTGAGAATCCTTTTTGTCCTTTTAGGGCGTAAATTAAAGGATTCCCATCACCCCCCTGACGACTATACAAACGTTTAAAGACACTATGCACAATTAAGTCATTAAGTTTGTGATGATTAGGGTTAGCATCTAATGACGTATTTACTAGTTGTTCTGTTTCTGAGGTGAAAGTAACAACTTTATTGTCATTAACGAGAATTCCCAATTTAAGTCTCAACTATTTGGCTTATAAATAATTTTTAAAATTATCTTTATAAAAAAGAAAAAGTCCAATAAGTCTTGAAACTTATTGGACTTTCGCTTTATATTCTGTGGGTACAGTTATTTGATGCTACCAACATCAATTAACGAAAGATCGGCAGAGCTACCAACTCATACTGATATTCACCTTACGGCTAGTACCAGTTCCTATTTTAAAGAAAAGAACTAGTTTGACAAGCCTCAATTTGAAGTCCTTCGTT